>CAVKYA010000049.1:0-12084 GCA_963660255.1 Bacteroidaceae bacterium
AGGCGAGCATGAGCGCTGCCATCGCGGCGAAGGCGATGCTTCGCAGATAGTGATTTTTCATCTTTCTTGAGATTTTAATGATTATAATAGTTTTCTGTTATATATAATATGTGTATGTTTTTTCACCCGTTCTCGGTTCTGCAAAGTTAGCCGCCGTTTCCCGAAAAGAATATGGCAAAAGGGGCAATTTGTGCCTTTTCCGCCATATTTCAGCCAAATCCTTGTCTTCCGGCGGACCTGGCTTCCTCTTTGTGTGATTATGACAGTGATGTCTATGATGGTGATATGAAAGACAGAGACTCGCTGAAATCCGATGAATATGCCCTGAATGTCCAAACTTTATTCAGAGCGTGGGCATTCAGCGGCGTGGGTTGTCGGATGGTCTCTACAAGTGTTCGGTGACTCCACGCTTTCGGGAGACACCGCGACAGAGGAGGCGCTCACGGACTCTTCCTCTTATCCGTGGGAGATTGCGGATTGACAATATTTTCCCCGAGTGCAAACATATAGAAGTTGACCAATTAGCGCTTCATTGCGTGATATTCTGGTGATTAGAAAACATTCTTTTGCTGTTGTGTAGATATCTTCTGGCATCTATGAATATGTCAACGCACCTGAAACCGTAAACAGGTTGTTATCAAGCGGAAGTCACTCCAGGTGCGCATTTTTTTTCACACCTGGGAAAGGACAATGCCCGCAGAACACGCTGCAGCAATGGGACAGCCTTCCAGGTGTGCTAAAGTATTCACACTTGGAGTGGCAAACCGTTGTATGCCAGTCAAATGAATTTCCAGGTGTGAGGCAACGCCGCGGAAAAGGGCGCCACTCATCTTCTGTGGTGGCGCATTACCGGTTGAATCTCAATAAGTTGCGAAATGCCGGTCTCTCGTTTTGACTATCAGCGTTATGCAATATGTTAATAATAAGCAAATTGGAGAGCACGGCATTTCTGTCAGGGCAAAATCCCGGCGGATTAGTCATCAGGAATGCGGATCGAATGCCAACACCGTGAACAAAGCGGTGATCACTATAGGCGAAGCAGCTATGGCGGCGTGCGCTAATACTCATCAACGCGAAATTGCCGCGGCAATGAAGGCCGGATGCATCGGCTCGGAGACAGTCGCCTCTTGCACGGTACTCTCTGTGGCGGACTTGCTCCAAGACAAAACTGGTGGAATAGGTTTTATAGCTCAATGTGGCTCGACTCATAGAGCGGGTGCATACGACACATATCCACAGGTTTGGAAATACCGGGAATCCTGGCACTTTCTGAATATTGCCAAATTGTGTAATGTGACGGCCCTTTCACGACAGGCTTATTCTTCCCATATCTACCTATATAAAGGGGATAATTGTTGAACTCTGGGGCACATAGCTCATTGTATGAGCGATTAGTGCCGTAAATCATCGGTTTATTGCCATAAGCATCCGTCAGTAGATTCAGGAGTACCAGCAAACTATCCTGAAGTTCTTTCCGTGGCTTTCCATCGTCGCGCTCTACATCCACCATAGGGATCAGATCAATATGTACGGCATCCATCTGGGTCTTGAAGTTTTCGAACTGATCGTGCGCGCCACTGGTCATCCTGAAGTAGTGGTATGCGCCCACTTTGTAACCTACCGCGGCGGCTCCTTCGGCATTGGCCTTAAACTTCGGGTCAACGTAGTTCTTTCCCTCTGTACACTTGATATAGATAAAAGCCAACTCCGGCTGCGTTTTCTTGACCTTTTTCCAGTCGATGTCACCCTGGTGATGCGAAACATCTATTCCATAAATACGGCTATTTGTGAGTTGAGGAACTGATGATTTATTGACCGTCTTAAGGCGAGCGCATAGCAAACATACCGGCAATATTCCAATAATAACACATAGTGTGGTCGCTTTTCCCATATCAGTATAGATCAAATGATGGCTTAATGTCCCATATATGTCTTTGAATTTGTCCGCCTTTTATAAGCGGATCTACAAATACAGATCTAAATATAATGTCTTTTCTTCGACATTCAAAATGGAGTCTTAGGAACTGTTGAAATTTTAGGGAATTATATACCTGCTGACTAACTTTCACCGTGTGTCACTAATGTCCTGACAACCCTTATGCTTCAAGAGATCACGTGAAGTACTCTTATGGCGGTAAGTGTCTTACAAAACGCTTTCAGCCACACTACGTGTGTATGCCCCAGAAGCCATAGCTGGCTGAAAAACTCGAAGCCTAAGGGTCAAGATTTTCACGGCGATGTGACTTATAGGTGCTTCTGTCCAACTTTGGGCTGAAAGCGTTTCGTAACCACAACGACATCGCCGATTCGCCGATAACGCCTATAAAAGATTAAGTTTGAATATTTCGGAAAAAATGCCTATCTTTGCGACCCCTATGTTGTGTAGGGATCGCAATATTTTATGTTAAACCTTTAAAGATCAAGACAGTGGACACACTTAGCTACAAAACAGTCTCCTTGAACAAGGCTACTGTAAAGAAAGAGTGGGTCGTTATCGATGCCACGGATCTGGCACTCGGACGTCTTGCCTCAAGAGTCGCTCTTGTCCTTCGCGGCAAGAACAAACCGGGATTCACCCCTCACGTTGACTGCGGTGACAACGTCATCGTCATCAACGCCGAGAAGGTTATCCTCAAGGGCAGCAAGATGACTGATCGTGTTTACGTTCGCTACACCGGTTATCCGGGCGGACAGCGTTTCACGACTCCGAAGGAGATCCTCGCGAAGAGACCTGCTGAACTCGTCAGGAGAGCAGTGAAGGGTATGCTCCCTAAGACCCGTCTTGGTGACAAGATCATCAACAACCTGCACGTTTACGCAGGTCCTGAGCATCCTCACCAGGCACAGAACCCTAGAGAAATTAAGTTGAACGAAATCTAACAGAGCAAATGGAACAGAAAAACGCCCTTGGAAGACGTAAATCAGCCGTGGCTCGTGTTTATCTCGCAGCTGGACAAGGCAATGTCACAATCAACGGCCGCAGTGTTGAGGAGTACTTCAAGACTGACGCTCTCCGTTACATTGTGAACCAGCCTTTCGCCGTCACAAAGACAGAAGGTCAGTTTGACGTGAAGGTTAACGTTGTCGGTGGCGGCACAAAAGGCCAGGCCGAAGCTGTAAGACTCGGAATCTCCCGCGCGCTCAGCGATCTGGACAGAGAGGCTTACCGCTCAGCCCTCAAGGCCGAAGGCTTCCTGACACGTGACTCCCGCGAGGTCGAGAGAAAGAAACCTGGTCAGCCTGGCGCACGTGCTCGCTTCCAGTTCAGCAAGCGTTAGTCTTGTCTGGATTGTCAGCGGCATAAGCTGGTTTATGAAAAAGCACAGTCCGGTGCTTCAAATCCCGCGGACTTTTCGCTGGATGAGAATCCGATGAACACTACCGGGGATTGCCGGGACTGCGGAAAATCTCAGAGACTGGTCAGGAACCACTGCTCCGGGATTGAAGAAAAGAGCCTTCAGGCTGTCGGCAAAAGGTCTGGAGGAAAGTTTAAACAAAAAACAAGAATTTTAAAATGCCACGCACAAATTTCCAAGAACTTCTTGATGCAGGTGTACATTTCGGACATCTGGCCAGGAAATGGAACCCTAAGATGGCTCCATACATCTTTGACCAGAAGAACGGGATTCACATCATCGACCTGCACAAGACCATCGTCAAGATAGACGAGGCTGCCGATGCAATGAAAGAGCTTGCGCGTTCAGGTCGCAAGATTCTCTTCGTAGCCACAAAGAAACAGGCTAAGGAGATCGTTGCCGAGAAGGCTGCGGCAGTCAATATGCCATCGATAACCGAGCGCTGGGCGGGAGGTATGCTTACCAACTTCCCTACGATTCGCAAGGCTATCAAGAAGATGAACACCATCGACAAGATGAAGGAGGACGGCACATTCGAGAAGCTCGCCAAGAGAGAGCGTCTGCAGATCAACCGTCAGAGAGAGAAACTGGAGAAGAACCTCGGTTCCATCAAGGATATGAGCCGTCTCCCGTCCGCGCTCTTCGTAGTTGACATCCAGAAGGAGGCCAACGCCGTCAAGGAGGCCAACCGCCTCAACATCCCGGTATTCGCATTGGTTGACACTTGTTGCGATCCTACCCCGATTGATTATGTGATACCGGCTAACGACGACGCTACGAAGTCGATCGAGACTATCGTGACTGTCCTCTGCAAGGCCATCGAAGAAGGTCTGAGCGAGAGGAAGCTTGAGAAGGAGAAAGAGGCCGGCAGCGAAGCCGCCGAGGGTGAGGCTCTCGCCAACCCTACAGGCAAGAGGCTCCGCGCCCGCAAAACCGCGAAGCCGGTCGATGTAGAGGCCGAAGCCGCTCCTGCGGTTGAGGCTCCGGCTGCCGAGGAACCAAAAGCTGAATAATTAAAGGAGAACGAGTTATGGCAATTACTGCACAAGACGTAATGAAATTACGCAAGATGACGTCCGCCGGCATGATGGATTGCAAGAAGGCTCTCGCCGAGGCTGAGGGTGATTTCGAGAAGGCAGTCAACATCATCCGCGAGAAGGGTAAGCTCGTCGCCGCGAAGCGCGCCGACCGCGAGACTTCCGAGGGTGCGGTTCTCGTCCGCATTCAGGGCGGCAAAGGTGTCATCGTATGCCTTGGCTGCGAGACCGACTTCGTCTCCGCCACACCTGACTTCAAGGCTCTCGCCGCGGAGATCGCTGACGCAGCCATCGCGTCATTCCCTGCCGACATCGAAGGCCTTAAGGCCAGCAAGTGCTCGAACGGCCACACAGTCGAGGAGGAGATTTCCGCCCAGACAGGCAAGACCGGTGAGAAGCACGTCCTCGCCTACTATGCCGCTCTTGAGGCTCCGTTCATCGGTGACTATGTCCACTTCAACGGTAAGCTCGGAGCCATCGTCGCCTTCAACAAGGAGGTTCCGGCGGAGCTCGGAAAGGCTGTCGCCCAGCAGGTGACCGCCATGAACCCTGTCTCTGTCTCTCCTGCCGACTGCCCTGCTGAGGTTGTCGAGAAGGAGCGTGAGCTTGCGGTCCAGAAGACCAAGGACGAAATGGTCCAGAAGGCTGTCGAAGCCGCTCTCAAGAAGGTCGGCATCAACCCTGCGCACGTTGACAGCGAGGCCCACATCGAGTCCAACACCGCCAAGGGCTGGATCACTGCGGAGCAGGCCGACCAGGCCCGCGAGATCATCAAGACCGTCTCCGCCGAGAAGGCCGCGTCTCTTCCTGAGCAGATGATCCAGAACATCGCCAACGGACGTATCCAGAAATTCTTCAAGGAGCAGACGCTCGAGGAGCAGGAGTTCGTACAGTCAGATGAGAAGCTGTCAGTGGCCGCTTACATCAAGTCTGTTGATCCTGAAGCCAAAGTTGTGGCCTTCAAGAGGTTCTCGCTCAGCGACTGATCCCGTTGACGGAGGGTCTGCCGCTTAAGGCAGTCTCTGAATATGAATGAATAAACCCCGGAAGTTAATGGCTTCCGGGGTTTATTATGTAGAGGCTGACTGTTACAGAGCCGGTGGTGTGCACTGGTCTTCTGTCAGGGTTCCGGTCTTGTTGTCCGCGACATCCCACCACACCCTGTTGCTGGTGTTGTCCTCTCCGCCGGAGAGTTGCTTCACTGCCTCAAGGTAGTTGTCCTTGTTGTAGGCGATGTCGGTGTCAGAGTAGTAGCCGATGCGGTACGGGTAGTGTGAGTTCCCGAGTGTCACGGCTCCCGGACCTACCGGAAGGTAAGGAATGTCCAGTCTTCTCCAGTCGGACCAGGCCTCGACTCCGTCAGACAGATAGCTGGCGATCCATCTCTGGATGGCTATCTGCTCAAGTCCGTTGGAAGGGTTGTAGGCCACAGCCTCCGAACTTACATATTCATCAGCTCCGGACGCTCCCCACTGCTCGAACGAGGCCTTGACTCCTTTCTCGTACAGGCTCTTTGCATCGGCCGAGATCCAGCCTCTGTACGCCGCTTCCGCTTCCGTGAGAAGCACACGAGCCGTCGGAATCACCGGGAATGTGGCGTCAGCGGCCAGCATGCTGCTGTTCACGCTGCAGCAGCAGGTGTTGAAAGCCGAGACGGCATTGTTGTCGTTGAGCCCGAACGGAACTCCATAGAATGAGCTGTGCCGGTCTCTCGGGAATTTGGCTTCGTCGCGCGTCCCCTTGTAGCCCTCGATGTCGAAATATTTAAACATCCTGTTGTCTTTCAGGGATTTCATCTGCTCCACTATGAAATAGTTCGGCACGGCATTGAATCCGGCCGCGGAGTAGTCCGGCGAGCACCAGTAGTAGAGACGGTTCCACGTGAGTTCGTCGTAGCTGTAGTAGAAGCCGTCGGAGACGCTCTCCATCCCTCCGTCCTTGTAGGCTGCCGCGAACCGGGTCTTGCCCACCGCAGGGGCGACGTCGCAGAGTTTGATGGCCAGCAGCATGCGCAGGGATGCGTTGAACTTCTTCCATTTGGAGATGTTTCCGTCGTAGAGGATGTCGGCGGAAGTCAATGATTCGCTCTCGTCAAACTGCTTGTACGCTTCGGTCAGTGACTCGTCTAGCTGGGTATAGACAGACTCCTGTGAGTCATACGCCGGTTTCCAGTTGTCCTCCGATGAGCCTTTGAACGCTTCGGAAAGGATGATAGGGCCGTTGATGTCAGTCAGGGACATGTAGTAGTAGGCCGCAAGCGTCTTTGCCGCCGCGATCTGGTTGGCATTGGAGCCGAATGACTTCACGTTGGACAGATCCTTCTGGCTTTCATCCTCGTTCATCTCCACAATCATGTGCAAGTTCTTTAGAGGATAGAGGTAGATGGTGCTTGTGGAGTACTGTATGGTGGTCCCCAGAGGCCCGTACTGGTTGTTCTTGGACTCGGACAGGTAGCCCGGCCACTCCTGCTGCCAAGGGTCGTAGCCGTTTGTGGTCGATCCGAGGACAAAATACGGCACGTACTGGCAGGCGTAGCTGAACAGGTATTCAGTGAACGCCGTGGACGGCTTGTTCGGATCCTCGTTGATGTCTCCGAAATCCGTGATTGCGTCGCAGGACGGTAATGTGACAGCGATGGCCGCCGCCGTGAAAAGAAACTTGTGTATGGTTTTCATAATGTTCATCTCCTATGCTTTAGAAAGTAAGATTGATTGAGAACCCGAATGTCCTTGTGGACAAAGCCTGTCCTCCCTCAAGGTAGTTGTACGAAACGCCGGCGATCTCGGAAGGGTCAATGTTTGGGCAGGCCGAGTAGATGAGCCACGGGTTTGTGGCGACAAGGGCCACGCTTGCGTTGGTCAGGCCGATTCCCGCCTTCTTGAGAATCCTGGCCGGAACATCATACCGGAGCGAAACCTCGCGGAGCTTGACATAGGTCTTGTCGTAAATCCAGTTGTCGTCATTGTAGTAGGCCAGATAGTGGTAGTACCTGTAGGCGTCGACGTAGCCGGACAGCGGATTGCCGTCGGCATCGACTCCTTCCATATAGACACCTCCGCCTGTGGCCACAGGCTCACGCTCGTTCACGCCGCGGTTGTTGATTTTGGCCGTGGAGGCGAGAACTCCGGAGCCGGCTCCCCACATGTTCGTCCACGACACAAGCTGTCCGCCGATGGTGAAGTCAAGCGACGCGTTGAAAGTAAGGTTCTTGTACCTGAATGACGTTGAGAATCCTCCTGTGAGGTCAGGCTGCACGTTTCCGACTTCCTTCTCCACGCCTCTCTCCCATGTAGGCCTGACATCGCCCCAGGCGGCGCTGCCTTTCTGGAGAACCGGTTTGCCGTCCTCATTGGTCACCCAACGTGAGCCTGACGTGATGACGCCGATAGGCTTCCCTTCGATGGCCTTGAGGTACCAGGCGTCGTAGAATTTCGTCCAGTAGATGGTGTATTCGGTCTGGTCAGGGGCAAGGGTGATGAGCTTGTTGTTGTTCTTCGCGATGTTCCCGGAGAGTGTCCATTCGATGTCACGTGTCCGTACCGGGGTTCCGCCCAAGGAGACCTCGATGCCGTGGTTGCGTACCATACCGGCGTTGAGCCTGCGGTAGGCATAGCCGGACTGAGGCAGCACGTTGGCCGAGATGATGTCGTTCTTGGTGTCCTTGCGGTAGATGTTGATGTCGCCGAAGAGTCTGTTGCCGAACAGTTTGAACTCCGTTCCGACCTCATAGGAGGTGGAGATGGTCGGTTTGATTGAGGAGTTGACCTGTGTGGTCGGCTCGTACATTGTCGTGAGTCCGTGCGCCTTTGTGCCCACCGTGTAGGTCGGGTAGATGTTGTAGGCGCTCAAAGTCGAACCCACCTGGGCTACGGAACCTCTGATTTTCCAGAAATTGAGCCAGGACGCGTCAATCAGTTTGCTGGCCATGAATGACACCGAGCCGCCTCCGTAAAGGAATGAGTTGTTGTCATTGGCCAGGCGGGAGTCTATGTCATAGCGGAGAGAACCGTCGAGATAGACAAGGTCGTCCCACCCGATTGTGGCGGTGCCGAAGAACGAGCGGGTCTTGAAGTGGGACTCTTCATTGTTGGTCCCGTAGGTGCTTGCCGACGCGGCAAGGTTGAAGAATCCCGGCACTGACAGTCCGCCGTTAGTGTAGCTGTTGAGGTAGAAATAGTCGTACTTTCTCGTCTCGGCGAACACTGCGGTCTCCACGGAGAGGCGGTTGTCCACGAAGTGGTCGTTCCACGTGGCGTAGGCCTGTGCGGTGAAATCATTGGCCTGGGAGTGATAGGTGCGGAAATATGGGTCGAAAACGGTCGAGCCGTTGCCGTATTTCGCATCGTAGCGGCTGGTTGTGATGTTGTTGTTGATGCGGACTCCGACGCGCACGTCTCCCGGCAGCAGAGAATAGACATCTGCGGTGACCAGGTGGTAGTTGTTGTAGGAGTAGGTGTTGTAGTTGTTCAGCGTTCCGAAAGGGTTGTCGTGGTAGTTGGCCGCGAGATTGTCCGTGCTGACGATGTTCCAGGTTCTCCAGGAGCCGTCCGGCCTCTGATAGTCCTTCAACTCCTTGATGTCAACGTTGGTCTGTCCCCATTGCGTGAATTCGCAGACCACATTTCCGGCTGCCGAATATCCTTCGGTGGCCGCGTTCTTTGTCTTGCGGTAGCGGTAGCGGTAGCTGACATCGGCATTGAGCCAGCTGGCCGGCTTGAACGAGGAGGTCACGCTGAATGAACGGCGGGTCGCGTTCGAGTTGTACATTATTCCCTGACGCTCGACATTGTTGAACGCCACCCTTGTCCTGAAACCGTTCCCTGCCTTTGAGAACGCCACGTTGGTGTTGTTTGTCCAGGCGGCGCGGGTGAGGTCGCGCAGGTTCAGGCGGGATTTCCAGGTGTAGGCCTTGCCGTACTTGTCCGAGGTCGGGTCCCAGGAAAGACCGGAACGCACCAGTGTCGTGCCGTCGTAGCGCGGTCCCCAGTTCTCGTCGCTGCCGTAGTCCATAATGTAGGTGCCGTCGTCATTCAGGGTGAACAGGTTGGCGGCCGATGTCCAGTCTGTGGCGTCCGGATTGTCGGAGTTGGCAGCGTAGTAGGAGACGTTGGCCGCGCTTGAGCCGCCGCCATAGAGTTTGTTGACATCGATATGGTTGTAGTAGGTCTCGACAGAAGTGGTCGTCGAGAATTCGATGGTGCTCTTTCCGTCAGCCGCTTTCTTCGTGGTGATGACCACCGCTCCGTTGGCTCCCCGTGAGCCGTAGAGGGCTGTGGCGGAAGGGCCTTTCAGAACGTTGAGGCTTTCCACGTCCTCCATGTTCACGGAAGCCCTTGAGACGATCGCTCCGTCAACGACGTAGATAGGTTCGCTTCCCTGGGCGTTGCTGTAGGACGTGGCTCCGCGCAGGATGATCTTTCCCTCGTTGAACGTGGAACCGCCCGCTCCCCAGAACTGCGCTCCCGCGACCTTTCCGGCAAGGGAGTTTCCGAGTTCCGCGCTGTGTACCGTGGTAAGCTCCTTGGCCGTCACTGTCTGTGCGGAATAACCGATTGCCTTCTGCTTTCTCGTGAGGCCCTGCGCCGTGACGACAACCTCGTCGAGAAGCTCATTGTCGGTGGACAGGGTGGCGTTCACGACCCTGTCGGCGGTTTTCTTGACGTCAATCATTCCGATGCAGGAGAACACGAGGGTGCTGCCCGCAGGAACTTCCCGGAGAGTGTATTGTCCCGAATTGTCGGTGACGGTTCCATTCTTCGTCCCTTGGACAAACACGGACGCCCCGATGACAGGGGATCCGTCTTCCGCAGAAGTGACCGTCCCTTTGACGGTGATGTTCTGCGCGAGTGCCGTGCCGATGCTCAGGCAGAGACACAGCAGCAAAGAATAAATTTTTTTACTCATAAAACCTAAAATTAATTGGTTGATCTTTGGCTTCTAAAATGAGTTCACCTGAAAGAACACGTCTTGGATGGGTAAAAAATCATTTTGCGGAACTCTTCCAAGTGAACTCAATATGCTGTGTATTAAATAGTTGTCATAAAAACGCAGTTGCGGATACCATGACTTTCAAAAAGTAATTTGTTAAACATTGTAATTAATGTCAAAGGGCGATGATCAACGGTTTGACGGTGCAAAATATGTAATGTTTAGGACTTTTGCAATAGTTTTAATAAATTTTAATCGAAGGATAGTCAATGTGTCTTAATCGGTTTATGGTGCATTATCGTGCAGCTGAAAAGTGCTGAGGTGTCATTTCTTAACATTATTGCGTTGATTAATTACAATGTTTAACAAAAAGACGGCATCTGATTTTTTTTCGTCCGTCCACCGGAAATCCTCAAGGCAGCATGACACGGACGCTTTTTTCCGGAGTATTTCGCTCCGTTCCGATTACTTTGCCTAACTTTGCGGCATGGAAAACGAACGATTTCTGGAGTGCTGCTGCACTGATGCGGCTGAGGCCGTCGAGGCCATGAGGGGCGGAGCGGGGAGGATCGAGCTCTGCGAGGATCTGCCTTGCGGGGGAGTCACCCCAAGCCGAGGCAATATCGAAGCAACTTTGAGGGGCGTGAATATACCCGTGAACGTGCTGATAAGGACTCGTGGCGGAGACTTCGTCTATAATAATGAAGAGGTTGAGGCGATGTTGGAGTCCGTCCGGATGTGCCGGGAACTTGGAGTGAACGGAGTCGTGGTCGGTGCGTTGAGAAAGGACGGAAGCATCGACACGGAGACTGTCAGAAGATTGATGGCCGAAGCGGAAGGGCTTCACGTAACTTTCCATCGTGCCTTTGATGAGTGCGCTGATCCGTTCAAGGCGCTGGAGGACATCATCGCTCTCGGCTGCGACAGGCTTCTGACCGCCGGACACGCATCGAATGTCAATGATGGCGAGCAGACTCTCAAGGAACTGAACGAAAAGGCTGCCGGAAGGATCATCATCCTGGCCGGCTCCGGAGTGAGGCCCGGGAATATCGCCCGTCTTGAAGCGTCAACCGGGTGCGAGGAGTTCCACTCGTCCTCCCACGGCCCAGACGGCAGAACCTCCCGCGAAGTTGTCGCCGCTATGGTTGAGCGGTGAGGAATGGTCACTTCGGTGCTTCGACAAGCTCAGCAACCGATTTGACCATTCCGCTTCACTGAATTTGTGGTCACTGAGCCTGCCGAAGTGACCGAAGCATATGGTCACTGAGCCTGTCGAAGTGACCACGCAATACGGATAATAATCAATGAATATGTCTGAAAAACAAACAAATACTCTTCCGGAAGAGGTCTCCCTATGGCGGATCTTTCTGGTCTTCGCCAAACTCGGAGCCTTCACCATAGGCGGAGGCTACGCCATGATCCCCCTGATAAGGGACGAGATGATCAAAAGGAATTGGATGACCGATGAGGAACTGCCGGACATCATCGCGATGGCCCAGTCCGCCCCAGGAGTCCTTGCCGTGAATATGTCCATATTCGTCGGCCACAAGCTTCACGGAGTGAAAGGCAGCGTCATCGCCACCCTCGGCTCCGTGCTTCCGTCGTTCATCACCATCCTGCTCATCGCTATGATATTCACTAATTTCCGGGACAATCCGGTGGTGGAGAGAATATTCAAGGGCATCCGCCCGGTCGTGGTGTCGCTGATCGCCGTGCCGATGATCAATATGGCGAGGAAGAACAACAAGACCTGGTGGGCCTGG
>CAVKYA010000050.1:0-5111 GCA_963660255.1 Bacteroidaceae bacterium
TTTTGAACTTATGTTTTAGGCTTGCTATCCATAACAAGGCCATATAAGCGGCACCATTACTATGAGAAGGCCATATAGTATAAGGTCACGGACATCAATGAATATCAAAACAATCCTCTCATCCGTCGTTTCTAGAACAACAGAAATGAGGGCGAATGTTATTCTAAAGAGTAACCAGACACTCTTCGGGAACGAGAATGGGCAGATATGCTTCCCAAGAGTGCATCCAGCACCCTTGGGAAGCAAAAGAGGCCGAAAGTGTTACCGAAGGGAGACAAGATATCTTCACGGAATAGATATCGTGAGTGGCGAAGCAAAGGGGCACATCAAAGTCTCCTGGCCTCTTTCATTACCTTTGGGGCGAGGGAAAAGACGGCGATCATATTCGGAAAGGCCATAAGGGCGAAGGCAAGATCCATTAGGCTGACGGCGACATCAAGAGTGATGACACTTGCGAGAACGATTGTCGCGACATAGAAGTAGCGGTACTTCTGAGCGTTTCTTGTGCCCCATAGGTAAGATGTGCACATCGTCCCGTAGTAGGAGTAGGAGAACATTGTCGAGAAGGCGAAGATGATCACTACGAATTCGAGCAGGTAGCGTCCGGCGAACGGAATCAGGGTGTCGTACGTGTTCAGTGCGATGGACAGTCCCTTTATGCTGTCCGTGCTGTAGAGGCCTGCCATAATCATCGGAATGGCGGACAGGGTGCAGACAAGGCCTGAGTCTATCGCCGGCCCAAGCATAGCCACGAGTCCCTCCCTCACAGGTTCGGCGTTCATCGAGGCTCCGTGCATCATCCCGGCGGTTCCGACACCGGCCTCGTTGACGAACATCGCCCTCCTCGCTCCGGTCAGAGCCACAGCGGTGAAAGCTCCGAAACCAGCCTTCCAGCAAAAAGCTCCTTCGAATATGGCTTCAAACACGGCGGGCAGACGGTCGTGATAGACGATCATAATGCCCAGCACCATAAGGAAATAGAATCCAACCATAAACGGTACGATCTTCGATGAAACCTGCGAGATCCGTTTTAGGCCTCCGAAAATAACGAGACTCACTATGCCGCCGATCACAAGACCGATCACCAGAAACACCCATCTTGACTCTGGCACTCCAAGCGGCTCAAGGATCACTGAATATAAAGACTCGGAGAGTTGGTTTGCCTGCATCACAGGAAGACCACTGAACAGAGCGCAGAACGCGAACATCACAGCCAACGGCTTCATCTTCCTGCCTATCCCTTCGGTCAGGACGAACATCGGCCCTCCTTGGACTACTCCCTTGTCATCCTTCCCTTTATACATTACGGCGAGGGTTCCCTCAAAGAATTTCGTGGCCATTCCAAGCAGGGCGCTGACCCACATCCAGAAGATGGCTCCGGGCCCGCCGACACATAGCGCTATCGCGACTCCGGCGATGTTTCCCATCCCGACAGTGCTGCTGATGGTGTTCATCAGCGCCTGAAAGGAACTGACCTGCCCCTCGCCCTTCTTCTTCATTTTCAGAGAACTGACCGCCATTCCTAACTTCCTCAGCGGCAATGCTCTTGAATATATGAACAGGAATATTCCGCCTCCTATCAGAAGTGTAAACAACGGCCATCCGCAGACGAAGTCCGTGAATTTGATAATATACTCTTTAATCAAGTCCAACATTTTCTACATTGTTCTATGTCTGTTCCACATTCCCTTTGCAGGAGGTTTGCTTGAGCGTGGGCTTATTTTATGCGGTACGGCTGGTCGTCGTAAAGGCTGTAGCGCTTGGCTTTGCGGATCCATTTCTGCTCTTCCAGTTTTACGTGCTCGCGGAGTCCCTGGAACGGGATCCGGCCGTTTAGGTAACTGAGCATTGCCTCATCTGAGATCTTGGCTTCGAAACCTTCCAGAAGCTCGAACTGCGGGTATCTTTCGAGGAAGTAGCGCATCAGCTGGAGGGTGTGGAGCAGGGAATGATATTCAGTGCCGGGCTGGAGCATTATCTGGTAGCCGTAGCAGCGTTGGCCTTCGTATCGTCCGGTGGACGGGGTGAATGTGCAAGGGCGCATTAAGACTCCGGCGGGGGCTGGGAGAACCTCCTGGCGGTTGTGGCGGATGAAGGGGGCTCCGAGATATTCATAAGGTCTGGCTGTTCCGATGGCTGGGGTGATGGTGGTGTTGTTCCAGAGGCCACCGCCGCTGTACATCTCGCAGGTGAACATTCCTGGAATATCGGAGGCTGGGGCTATCGTCCACGGGAGCAATTGGCGAGTAGAGTCGCTCGCCAGAGCGGAGATCACGTGCAGGGCGAACGAGGCTCCGATCTCGTTGTACCACAGGTCGCAGAGCTCGCCGAGGGTGAGTCCGTGCCTGTGGGCGATTTTCGGGGTGTGCGGCTCGACCGTGCCTGAAGGCATCGATCCTTCCACGATTCTGCCGGCTGGGTTGATGTGGTCCACGATGTAGAGGGACGGCGGGTTCTCCATTCCGGCCAGCGTTTCCATCAGGTGGAACACGTCCTTCGTGTAGTTGAAGTACCGCGCGCCGGCGTCCTGGATCTCCACGACGACTGCATCCAACTCTTTCAGTGCCTCCGCATTGAAGGAGATATGGTTCGTTCCGGGAGTCAGTTCCGCGCCCATCGGACTGAACACAGCCTTCAGGTTCCCTCGCTCCGTGAACAGGTCGTACATATACCGCCCGTGCGCCGTGTCCCAGCAGTTCTGTGTGCAGAAGCACCCGACCCTGCCGTCCAGCAACGCCTTGTCCAGCTGATCCTCCAGTGCCGTGGTCCTAAATGAAAACATATTCTAATATTAATTCAAAAATGTTACTTAAGAATATTATTACCTCCTTGCAACGTCTCGCTACGCTCGACCCCACCGCTCACAAAGTGAGCGGTCCCCCCTCTTACGGGGCCGAGGGTGGCCACGGTTGCAAGGAGGTAATAATATTCTTTAATTACTATTAATAATTCTATTAGCGATGGCTATCACCTCATTTGCAAGGGTCTCGGCGGCTGCGAGAGTCGGAGCCTCTGAATATATGCGGATGATCGGCTCGGTGTTGGAGCGGCGCAGGTGAACCCACTGGCGCTTGGACTCGAAACTGATCTTTACACCGTCGATATCATTGATGTCCTCGGCGGCATATTCCTTCTTCATCTCCTCCAAGATCCTGTCGATGAGAGCCTTGTCGCTCAATTCGATCTTGTTCTTTGCGATGTGGTACTCTGGGTAGGTCTTCTTGAGCTCGCTCACCTTCATCTTCTTGTGGGCGAGGTTGGAGAGGAACAACGCCACACCGACCATTGCGTCGCGGCCGTAGTGAATGGCAGGGTAGATGACACCACCGTTGCCTTCTCCGCCGATCAAGGCTCCGGTCTCACGCATCTTCGTGGTGACGTTCACCTCACCGACCGCCGAGGCGTGATATTCACCGCCATATTCCTCTGTCACATCCCGCAGGGCGCGGCTGGAGGAGAGGTTAGAGCAGGAAACAGGCTTGTATGGTGCTGTGACTTCCGCAAGGGTTTTGCCCTCCTTCTTGGCGATTGTGGCTGCCCTTTCAAACAGGTAGCTGGCCACGCTCACGAGGGTATATTCCTCGACAAACGGCTCGCCGTTCTCGCAGATGAACGCCAGGCGGTCCACGTCAGGATCGACGGAGATTCCGAGGTCGGCTTTCTCCTTTACTACGGTTTCGCTGAGTTTAGTGAGGTTCTTCGGCAGCGGCTCCGGGTTGTGGGCGAAGTCGCCGTTCGGTTCGCAGTTGAGTTCGACGCACTCGACTCCGAGCCTTTCAAGAAGGAGAGGCATTATGATTCCGCCGACTGAGTTGATGGCATCCAGAACCACCTTGAAATGAGCGTCTTTGATCGCCTGCACGTCCACGGCATCGAGAGCAAGGACAGCGTCCAGATGCTCGTCAGTGTAGTCGTGCTCCCAGATGAGGCCGAGATTGTTCACGTCCGCGAAATTGAAATCCTCTGTCTCGGCGAGGTCAAGGATAGCCTGACCTTCGGCCGCTGTCAGGAACTCTCCACGGTCGTTGAGAAGCTTGAGAGCGTTCCACTGGCGAGGGTTGTGGGAGGCTGTCAGGATGATTCCTCCGTCGGCATTCGCGAAGGTCACGGCCATCTCGGTGGTAGGGGTGGAGGCGTAACCGATCTTCACGACATCGACTCCGCAGGCCATCAACGAGCCTACGACAAGGTTTTCGACCATCTCGCCGGACAGTCTTGCGTCCTTGCCGACAACGATCGTATACTTCTCACCGTTCGGCTCTGGCTTCCTTGACGGAAGGGTTGCGCAGTAGGCGTAGGTGAACTTGACTATATCAATAGGAGAAAGCCCGTCTCCGGGCTTTCCTCCAATAGTTCCGCGTATTCCGGAAATTGATTTTATCAGCGGCATATTAGTGCTGGTCTTTTGTTATGCGGGCGCTTCGACAAGCTCAGCGACCAGTTAAGGCGGTCGCTGAGCCTGTCGAAGCGACCCTTGTTTCACGAAGCATCTAAGCGAACAATTATGCCATAATCGCTCCGACGAGTCCAAGGATGGCGTAGAACTCAGGAAGTGCGGCGTAGATAAGCGTGTTGGTGAACACGTCGTGGCCCTGGCTGATGCCGACGATACCGTTGGCGCTGACCATACCCTGACGGATGGCGGAGATCATGCAGACAAGACCTACAGAGATTCCGACACCGAACATGAGTGGACCCTGGGCGGCGAAATCCTTGCCGAGCCACATGAAGAAAGCCACGAATCCGTAGATACCCTGAGTGGCCGGAAGGGCTGAGAGTACCATGTAGTTTCCTGACTTCTCAGGGTTTACCTTGAGCGCTCCTTCAGCGGCGTTGCCCGCGATGGTCGTTCCGATGGAAGATCCGATTCCGGAAAGGGCCAGCATGAGGCCCAGACCGAGATAACCTAAAATTTCGTTCATAATGATTTGATGTTTATTTTGTTATTATTTATTATCGTTTGTTGTCAGCGGGCTGTAGGCCTTTCCGGTTCCTTCATAACCGCTGTTCTTGAAGAACTCAAGGAAGTTGAGTCGGAGAGGGTGCACGAAGGCTCCGAGGCAGCACATCGCAAGGTTCAGGACGTGGCCGAAGCCGACGATGAGGGCGAA
>CAVKYA010000050.1:5552-7913 GCA_963660255.1 Bacteroidaceae bacterium
CATCTGCGCGTCATAGCCGGCGACAGTTCCCTGAATCATACATTTCTTGATCCAGTCCGGAACCCAGGTGGCTGCGTAGGTGTCCATTCCGAAGAATGTGTGCAGAACGGTTCCCATCACGATGGTCGCGACACCGAGGGTGGTGACAAGCGGAGCCATCGAGCCGATGAATCCCTTGGCCTTCCTCATCGCGAGTCCTATGATGGCGAGGGCGATACCATAGCCCGCGTCACCCATACACATTGCGAAGAAGAGGGTAAAGAATATGGAGATGCACGGTGTCGGGTCGAACTCGTCGTAGGCCGGGCGGCCGTACATATCGGTCAGAACCGTGAACATCTTCACGAACTTGTTCTCCTTGAACTTGATAGGCGGATTGTCGTCCTTGACGGCCTCTTCTTTGAGATAGACGAGATCCATCTTGTCGAACTCGGCGCAAAGGGCGGCGTCATTCTCCACCGGAGCGAAGCCGATGAAGGTGGTGATCATATCCTCGGCGGCCTTTCCGGCACCCGCGTCAGCGAGGTACAGCTGGAGGCCGGCGACATCCTCGTCGCACTTGCGAAGCATTTCAGGAATATATTCCTTCAACTCCAGAAGCCTTGCCTTGCAAGCGATTATGCTTTCCGTCAGGGTCGCGACCTTTCTTTCGGCGAACCTGAGGTCGCCTTCCGGAGCGGCGCACTCTTCGACAGGCAATGAATATGCCGGGTCATCGGAAATGGTGATGAACCAGACGTTCTTTCCGTCGTCGAACACTTCCTGAAGCGGGTATATGTTCGCCCAGGACGGGTCGTATGCCTTCTTGGAGACATTGTACCAGCGTACCTTGTAACCTTTTTCCTTGAGGGCGTCGAATGCGGACTTGTCGTAGCATCCCCACGGTCTTCTGCTCTCGACATCCTTGCGGGCCTGCGAAAGTTCGTTCCTGAGGGTGTCAAGCTTGGTGGAATATTCCTTGAAGCTCTCAAGAGGGGTGTCGTACTTGGCGTCCGGATCGACCGCAGCCTCTATCTTCTCGAAGTCAGGGTCCCCTGTGTAGTCAATGGACTCCAGTTTGGAGACCGCCTTCTTCAGCTCATTGGTCATCGAGAGAAGCGCGGCGGAATGTTCGTCCACCGGCTTTGAGGACCTTGTGATGTCCACAAGTCCCAGTTCCTGCAAGCGTCTGAGGAATTCCTCACTCTTCCCGCTGAGAAGAATGAAGGAGTATTTAGTCATTTTCTCAATCATTGCCGCTTTCCTCCATAACTTCTTCTGATTCCTCTTCAGCGTGACGCTGCTTGACGATCTTGGACGAGGCCTTGCTCAGGTTCTCCTCGTCCTCCATATAGCGCTTGATCTTGCGGATGGCCTCCTGATAACCCGGAATCTGAACCTTCTCGTAAAGGTTCACCTTCTGGGTGGTCTTCTTTCTCTGGAAGTCCAGAATCCGGCGTTTCTCCTCATAGACCTCGGACTCGATGCCGAGCCTCGAAAGGTCCTTGAGAATGGCCACGCCGTCGATGTACCACGCAGGCTTGATGAACGTGTTGAACGGACTGATCTCGTACCGGATGCTCTTTAGCTCCGGACACTTGACACCGGCGACCTTGACGGTCACGAGGTCGATGTCAACGATGGAGACCAGACCAGGCTCGAACTCGTTCCACAGGGGGGCAAGGTAGTCGTACTTCCTCTGGGCCTCTTCGAGGTCCTTGAGAAGCCGCTCGCTCTTGTCCTTGGCCTTGCGCACCTCAAGCCTCAGGGCACTCTCCTTGTTCTGCAACGTAGGGAGAGCCTTCTGACGCATCTTGAGCTGCTTCTGCAGGGTATTGAGCGCAGTCTTGTTGTATTGAAACTTGATAGGCATTACTTACCTTTCCAGTATTTGTCGATCAATGATTGCTTGATTCCGGTCTCGGCCTTGGTGAAGTACTTGCCGAACAGCTCCCAGGCCGTGTCGAGCATCTCGGTGATGGAGATGTTGACATCGATGGAGAGGAGTCTGGTGGCATATTCCTTGGCATAGTCGAGACAGCGGTGGTCGTAGTCGGAGAGGTCGAAACCGTTCTCCAGCTTGGTCTTGGCGTTCTGCGCGTCGGCGTAGAGGCGCACTCCGGCGTTCATCACCTGGCTGTGGTCCTCGCGGGTCTTCACGTTCTGAACCCTCTGCTTGAGCCTGGAAAGGGAACGGAACGGGTCGATGATGATCTTTCCCGAGTCGGAGTCGGCGCGGAGGAACAGCTGTCCCTCGGTGATGTAACCTGTGTTGTCAGGGATGGCGTGCGTGATGTCTCCGTCGTTCAGCGTGGTCACGGCGATGATGGTGATGGAACCGTCGGTCGGAAGCTGCACGGCCTTCTCGTAGATCTTCGCGAG
>CAVKYA010000050.1:8250-11967 GCA_963660255.1 Bacteroidaceae bacterium
GCCATAACCTGGTTGTAAGGCTGGTCAGGGTCGGCGAAGAACGGAATCTTCTGACCGGACACAATGGTGTTGTTGAGGTCGATGCCGGCGATACCGGTCGGGATCAGCTCGGACGGCTGGCGTCTCTTGTAAGGGTTCACGGACGGTCCGCCGATCTCCCTTTCCTCTCCTTCAACCTCAGGGCCTCCGTCGATAGGCTTTCCGTAGGCGTTGAAGAAACGTCCGGAGAGCTGGTCGCTGACCTTGAGTGTAGGAGGCTCACCGAGGAACGTCACCTCGGCGTTGGTCGGAATGCCTTCCGTACCGGAGAACACCTGGAGGGTGACCAGATCACCCTTGGTCTTCACGACCTGGGCAAGCTTGCCGCCGACTACGGCCAGCTCGTCGTTGGAAACTCCCTTGGCCTTGAGCGAAACGGTGGCCTTGGTGATGGCTTCCAGCTTTGTGTATATTCTTTGATAAGCCTTATTTGCCATAGTCTTCAATCATTTTATTGATCTTCACAGCATAATTCTCGAATTCCTCGCTGTGGAACTTGGTGTAGTTCATCTGGCGGAGGTCATTGATGAGTTCCTTGAAGAACTCGCGGCACTTCTCGAAGTCCTCGAAGTCGAAATCGATGTCGCAGATGTCCAGAACGAGGTCAAGCATATATTTCTGACGGTCCATCGGACAGAGGGCATCGGTCTCGTCGAACGCGTCCTGCTGGAGGAATACGAAGTCGATGAGCTCTGATTTCCAGAAACTTACGTGGTAGGCTACCGGAACGCCATCGTCACCGAGGATGTTGATCTGCTCGTTCGCCTCGCGGCCGCGGCGCAGGAGGTTCTTGGCCTTGATCACGTTGTCCACCCAGCCGTGTTCGACCTGCTCGTCAAGGTAGGCGATGATCTCTGGATATTCAAGGTACTTTGAATATGACTCGATCGGGTTGACGGCAGGGTACCTCTTCTGGTCGGCGCGGTTCTGCTCCAGTCCATAGAAGCACCTCGCGGCCTTCTTGGTGGATTCGGTCACAGGCTCCTTGAGGTTACCTCCGGCAGGGGACACCGTTCCGATGAAGGTGACGGCTCCGGTCTTGCCGTTGTTCAGGACAACCATTCCGGCGCGGGCGTAGAAGTTGGAGATGATGGCTGAAAGGTCAACCGGGAACGCGTCCGCTCCAGGAAGTTCCTCCATACGGTTGGACATCTCCCTCAGGGCCTGTGCCCAACGAGAGGTCGAGTCCGCGAGCAGAAGGCACTTGAGACCCATCGCCCTGTAATATTCACAGATTGTCATCGCCGTGTAAACCGAGGCCTCACGGGCGGCGACAGGCATGTTCGAGGTGTTGCAGATGATGGTGGTACGCTCCATCAGGTGGCGGCCGGTGTGAGGGTCGATGAGCTCAGGGAACTCTGTGAATATCTCGACGACCTCGTTGGCGCGCTCTCCGCAGGCGGCCATCACGATCACGTCGGCCTCACCCTGCTTGGCGATGGCGTGCTGGAGCACGGTCTTGCCGCACCCGAAAGGTCCCGGGATGAATCCGGTGCCGCCCTCGGCGATAGGGTTGAACGTGTCGATGCAGCGGACTCCGGTCTCCATAATCTTCTGTGGCCTTGGTTTCTCCTTGTAGGCCTTGACGGCGACCTTGACCGGCCATTTCTGGGTCATCGTGACGTAGGCGTCCTCGCCGTTGGTGTCGGTCAGCACGGCGACAACCATATCGATGTTGTACTTGCCAGCCTCCGCTATCTTCTTCACGGTGTACTCTCCCTTGAAGGAGAACGGCACCATAATCTTGTGAGGCAGCCAGCCTTCCTTCACCTCTCCGAGCCAGTCGGCGGCGACGACCTTGTCACCTTCCTTGGCGATAGGGGTGAAGTCCCACATCTTCTTGTGGTCCAGAGGGTCGGTGTACTCTCCTCTCTTGAGGAACACTGACTCCATCGTGGTCAGATTGTTTTGGAGACCGTCATAGACGCTGGAGAGAAGACCAGGGCCGAGGGTCACCTCAAGCATCCTGCCTTCAAACTCCACAGGGTCTCCGTTTTTCAGTCCACGGGTGCTTTCGAACACCTGGACCGAGGCCTTGTCTCCGCTCACCTTGATGACCTCGGCCAGAAGGGGAGTACCCGCAAGGGTGATGTAGCAGAGCTCGTTCTCCGCCACAGGTCCGTCCACCTGAACCGTCACAAGGTTGGAAACAATTCCTATTACCTTTCCTTTTGTCTTCATATTCAGTTATTTCAATTTTCTATTTTGAGGGTTCGTAGTTCACGCCCTTGAAGGTGCCTCTGACCTCGTCCACGAGGCGGCGGAACATCTCGCGGCCGGTCTTCTCGTCGAGGGCGAACCATCTGCCGATGATGTGGAGCCTTGCGATGAAGCCGAGGATGGCGTCAAGGTCGAAGTAGTTGAACGTGGTGATCTCATTGATCTTGTCCCACATCAGGGAGTCCAGTCCTCGCTCGCGGGACAGCAGGTCGGGAGCGTTCAGAGCCTCCTCAAGCCTCGGACCCTCAGCAAACTCACCGGTTTCCAGCCTGATTGTGTCCTGGTCCAGAGGCCTCTCGAAAGCCTTGTTCAGGAAGCGGGCCTTGCCGTTGCGGATGTTCAGATCGAAGGTGAAATATTCCCTGATGAACCTGTCGCTGTCTTTGATGGCGGCCTCGTAGAACTCTTGGTTCAGGTTCTCGTCCTTGAATCCGTCCAGCAGACAGTCCACGACCTTGATGTCGGAGCCGCTGAGCTGGGACTTGATCCAATCAACATAGGTGTCGAAGGACGCGCCCTCCCCGAACTTCCAGTCAAGCGAGATGGCCGGAAGGCTGGAGATTATGTACTCGTAGTTGTTCATTACTCGCCGAAGAGTATCTTGCGTGTGGCAGGTCTGAGGTAGTCGCCGATGAGAGACTTGAAAGTCTCGTCGGTGAGGCTGATGAAGTAGGATCCGTCCTTAGGTCCGATGGTGAACCCGCCTGCGACCTTCTTGGAAAACTCCGCTGTGACTCCGCCCTTGAGGACGCTCGCCAACTCACCGCTGACAAAAGGCTCAAGCTCTTTCTTAAGGTTTTCAGGAAGCACGACGTTGAGGTCCACGGCCTCCTCGGCGTTGAACTTCTCGGCCACGGCCTTGATGATCTCCTTGACGAAGTCTGCTGACGAGAGGGCTGACGACACCTGATTGTCTGTCATCTTGCCGACCATAAGGTTCTCGATGTCCTTTCTGGTGGCCTGGATGCTCTGGACGGCGGCCATCTTCACGTCGCCCTCGACCTTGGTCTTGTAGTCCTCGGCATCCTTCTGAGCCTTCCTGAGAATGGATTCGGCCTGCTTTTTGGCTTCCTCGATGATTTCGGCGGCCTTTTCGTTGGCCTTGGCGAGGATGGCCTCGCCTTCTTCCTTACCCTTTGACAGACCCTCTTTGTAGAGTTTGTCAGTCAGTTCCTGTAGCTTGTTTTCCATCTATAATTATGTGTTGATTTTTCTTGATTCCACAAATATAATCAAAAGTACATTATAGGCAAAAATAATACCTTAATTTACTTTTTTGGCTTAAAATGAATAATTAAAAACGCATAAAGGACAAACAAATAAAAGCGCATTGGAAAGAAGATCCGATGCGCTTTCATTATGAAGTTCTGATAGGCCTATCTCAGGAAACCGAGCAGGATTCCGGCGGCGACGGCGGAGCCGATGACTCCGGCGACGTTCGGTCCCATTGCGTGCATC
>CAVKYA010000051.1:0-2829 GCA_963660255.1 Bacteroidaceae bacterium
CGATGTACTACCGTATCTATTACCAGATCGGTCTCTGCAACGAGTTCATCCGCCGTTCTAATGCAAGCAGTATCAGCGGATACACCCTGAAGAACGCTTACATCGCCGAGGCACGCGCGCTCAGACTCTTCAGTTACTACCACGCCATCGATATGTTCGGCAACGTTCCTTTCGCGACCGAGCATCAGTCAGTGGGTTCCACCGGAGCGGAGCAGATCTCTCGCGCTGATCTTTTCGACTGGATGGTCACCGAGTGCAACGAACTTCTCGAAGGCAGCGACCTTGCCGAACCTGGCAAGAATGAATATGGCCGCTGTGACAAGGGTATGGTTCAGATGATCCTCGCCAAGCTTTACCTCAACGCCGAGGTTTGGAAGGGCACCGCGATGTACTCCGAGGCAGCCGCTGTCTGCGAGAAGATTATCAATGAATATCCTCTCCACACCACGAGCGCGGGCAAGTACAGCGCTTGGCAGGAACTTTTCACGGCCGACAACCATCTTTGGACAGCCAACACAACCTACAACGGTGATGAGATCATTTTCGTTGTCGAGCAGGATGGCATTCTGATTCAGTCATACGGAGCCACCAACTACCTCGTGTTCGGTTGCACGGGCGGTAAGATGGACGCCGCCGCCATCGGAATATCTTCCGGTTGGGGTGGTCTCTCAATGACTGGCGCGTTCACCAGCAAGTTCGAGGATGGGGACCTTCGCGCCACATTCTACAAGGGCGAGGAGTTCGATCAGTACATCGATGCTGTCCGTCGTGAGTCTGACAGCTGGTCAAACGGTTGGAAGTCAATGAAGTTCCTGAATGTGAACCACGATGGCAGCAAGGCTCAGGCCGACGGTTTCGTGGACACAGACTGGCCGGTCTTCCGTTCAGCCGACGCTTACCTGATGTACGCCGAGTGCGCCGCTCGTGACGCTGCTGACAAGACAAAGGGACAGCAGTACCTTGACGCTGTGCGCGCAAGAGCCGGTGTGGGCAGCATCGCCCTCGATCTTGACAACATCATCGATGAACGTGGACGTGAGCTCTACTACGAGGGCTTCCGCCGTCAGGACCTAATCAGGTTCGGTTACTTCACAACCGACAAGTACCTTTGGGAGTTCAAGGGTGGCGTTCAGGCCGGAAAGTCTGTTGACGATCACTTCAACCTGTATCCTATCACCTCAGGTGAGCTCAACGCTAACGGTAATCTTAAGCAGAACCCTGGATATTAATAGATTATGAAAAAGTTATTTTACTCTATAATCGCTTTGGCGGGAATCCTCGCGGCTTCCTGCTCGACGGATGAGGACAAGCTTGTCTTCGATCCTTCATCCTCTGTGGCTCCGGCATTGGGAACCTTGACTGGAACCACGCTCGCGTCCGACGGCGCTGATCTGACTTTTGAGTTCACGCAGCCGACCTACAATGTTGACGCTGCGAAGCTCTACACTCTTTATGTCTCAGACTCACAGGATTTCACAAAACAGGAGAAACTTGCGGCGACCGTGAGCGGCACGACCGTCACTGTCAAGCAGTCAGCCCTTAACTCTGTGATTCTGAATCTGGGTGGTGTCGCTGACGCTGAGTTCACGATTTATCTCAGGCTGGACTCCTGGCTCGCCAACAACAAGAACACCGCTGTCGAGACCTCATTGACTCAGTCCAACGTGATCTCCGCCACGTTCGTTCCTTACAACCAGCTGATCCTTGACAAGGATGTCTATGATCACGTTTGGGTTCAGGGTGACTACTGCGGATGGAGCCACGACAAGAGCCAGTTCCTCTACAACTACAACAAGGACGGCAAGACCTACACTGGTGTCGTTGATTTCGGTGAGAAGGCTTCCGGCGGAATCAAGTTCACCGGCGCGGCCTCTTGGGATGACGCTACAGGCAACTGGGGCTCAGAGGCCCAGGCCGAGGCCGAGGAGGCTAACAGCGTCCAGCTCATCAACGGTGGAGGCTCTCAGAACATCATCTGCTACAGCAAGCGGTTCTATGGATTCACCCTTGACAAGAACTCTCTTGTCCTTTCTAAGGACTGGGGCGCTGATGTCATCGGCATTGTCGGTGGATTCAACAATTGGGGTACGGATCCGGACATCGAGATGAACTACAACAAGGATTATGTACGATTCTGGGCTGACGCCGAGTTCACATCCGACACAGAGATCAAGTTCCGTGCTGATGGTGCTTGGGATTACAACTGGGGCAAGGATGCAGGTGTCGGAGCGGACAACATCACCGTGACCGCCGGCAAGTACCGTGTTTACCTTGATCTCAACAAGAAGACTGTTGAGCTTAATACCTCTATGTATGGCAAGGATGAGCCTACCGCTAATGGTGATGCTCCGGAACCTGAGAAACCAAGCGTCTGGTCTCTCATCGGAACCATCAACGGTGACAGCTGGTCTGCCGACGTTGATATGGCCAACATCGATGGTGACATCTGGGTTGTCCGCAGCGTGAAACTGACCGCGAGTGACGAGTTCAAGATCCGCGCCGACCACGACTGGGATAATGGATTGGCTGTCGGTGGACCGGAGGCCAATTCTACGAGCACTATTGATCCAGCTAATCCTTACGATGTCTTCAAGCCGGAACTCGGCAAGGCTTTCGCCGCCGGATCCGTGAATATTCAGGTAGGTGTCGAAGGTGTCTATGATGTCACCTACGACTATGCCGGCCAGACAATCCTTATCGAGGAGCACAAGGCTGTATATTCACTCATCGGTGAGATTGGTGGCAACTCTTGGACCAAGGACTTCGTGATGACACAGGATGGTGACGTTTGGACCAGCCCTGTGGTGAACATCACCGGCGGCTTCAAGA
>CAVKYA010000051.1:3533-11888 GCA_963660255.1 Bacteroidaceae bacterium
GCCTGCGCAAAGGGACAGGAGGTTGTCCTCGACCTTAACGCCGGCACAGGTTCAATCAAGTAATATCTGACTTTTTTCAGACGCACCCGATGGAAGAATATGCCCGGGTGCGTCTGATTTATTATATTCGTAGAGATATATTCGTAAATTATGAAACGCTTATCATTCCTCTTTGGCCTTTTGAGCCTGATTGTGGCCGCCGCGTTCCTTACGGGATGCGACAAGAACGGCACGACGCCGGAGCCGGCTCCGGGACCGGATGTTCCGTCGGTGGAACGCACCGGAGAATCTGGAATATCCTATCAGCTCCTTGTATATTCATTCGCCGACAGCGACGGTGACGGTTGCGGTGACTTCAGAGGAATCCAATCCAGACTTGACTATCTGAAGGAGATGGGAGTCCAGGCTCTCTGGCTCTCCCCGATCCACGAAGCTTCATCCTATCACGGCTATGACGTTCTGGACTATTCCAGCGTCAATTCCGACTACGGCACCGAAGCCGATTTCAAATCCCTTCTGGACGCGGCACACGCCAAAGGGATCAAGATTTATCTTGACTATGTGCTGAACCACACCTCCAAGAATCATCCGTGGTTCCTTGACGCGAAAAAAAGCGCGGACAGCCAGTACCGCGACTATTATATCTTCTCCGACAACCCTCAGGCGGACATCCGTGACGGCAAGATTCCGATGATCGCCACCGAGGGTGCCCGTGGCTACGACTCCGGCCAGTGGTTCTCAGCTGTCACAGGAGTTGACGGCAAACTCAAGGTGAAATTCACCCTTGCTCTTGACAATTCAGGAAAGCCTTCCACCCTTAGGATGGATTCGGTGGACGAAGTGTCCAACACCGGCAGTCAGAACTCCGGAATATGGCTGTACTATGGGGACGGTTCCTTGGCGCAGTTCTATAAGACCAGTGCGAAGGAATGTACTCTGTCTTTGGAATTTGAGTCATCTTGGGGCGTTCTGGTCAGGACCAGCACAACCCAATGGGACTCCTACAAGTATGGCGCTCCGTCCGGGAAGAACCAGCTTTCCTACGGCACTCCGCTGACGCTTTCAAACACCGATGCTCAGGACATTCTTCTGCCTGGAATGACCACCACGATGTACCATTCGCATTTCTGGACGGACTGGTTCGCGGATCTGAACTACGGTCCGGCGGCCACCTGCGAGCAGTCCGGCGCTTTCAAATCAGTCTGCGAATCCGCCGACAAATGGATCAGGATGGGAGTTGACGGTTTCCGTCTGGACGCTGTCAAGCACATTTATCATAATGCCAATTCGGACGAGAATCCGACCTTCCTCAAGAAGTTCTATGACCATTGCAACGCAACCTTCAAATCTGTTGGAGGAAAAGGTGAGTTCTATATGGTCGGAGAGCAGTTCAGCGACGCGGCTGAGGTGGCTCCATATTACAAGGGCATCCCTGCTCTCTTTGAGTTCAGTTTCTGGTGGAGGCTCAAGGAATGCCTGAACAGCGGCAACGGAAGCTCGTTTGTCGGGACTATTCAAGGCTATCAGAAATTGTATGCCGGTTACCGTTCCGACTACATCGAGGCCACGAAACTGTCCAACCACGACGAGGACAGAGCCGGCAGCGACCTTGGAAAGAGCGTCGCGAAGATGAAACTCGCCGGGACTGTGCTCCTTACCGCCGGTGGTCAGCCGTACATCTATCAGGGTGAGGAACTTGGCTACTGGGGAACCAAATCCGGCGGCGATGAATATGTCCGCACACCTATGATGTGGAACGCCGACGGCTCGTCCCTTGCTGACAAGAAGCTGGGCGACAAGATTGACAGGACTATGCTGACATCCTCGATCTCGGTCGAGAGCCAGGCCAAGGACGAAAACTCCATCCTGAATGTCTATCGCAAGTTCGGTGTGCTGAGGGATGAGTACAAGGCCTTGGCGAAAGGCTCGTTCGATTACTGTTCGGCCGCTTCCTCGGTGAACTCTGTCTCGGCTTGGTACCGTTCGTATGAGGACCAGAAAGTGCTGGTGGTCCATAATTTCTCCGGCGGCAACGCCACAGTGAACTTCACGTCCGACAAACTGGACAAGGCCATCGCCACCAACGGAACTGTCAAGGTGAACGGCACCAAGGTGACTCTGGGAGCATATTCATCGGTAGTGTTCCTGCAATGAGAAAGTTTTGGCTGATTCTTCTTACGGTGCTGGCGGTTTCGCTGGCGGGCTGTACCTCGGACAAGGTGGAGCCTGATCCTGTGCCGCCGGAGCCGGAGAATCCGCAGCCTGAACCCGAGCCGGAGGACAAGCACGGCATAGCCTACATCTACGACGGGGCTGTCCTGCCGGAAATCCATCTGACAGTCGCCCTTGACCAGTGGAACGCCCTGCTGGAGGCCTACGACCGGAACCACGACACGAAGGAGCAGGTCCATTGTGACGTGCGCTATGTCAAGGGAACCGAGGAGACGGTCGTCAAGGATGCCGGATTGAGGCTGAGGGGCAACACATCCCGTCGCCGTCCGGAAGGTCAGGACGGACAGAAGCACGTCGCGAGGAATACGGACTGGCATCATTGCCACTACCAGATCAATTTCCGAAAATTCGTCAAGGATGACGAGCACAAGGTTCACGGGGCCAAGAAGGTCATCGTGAAATGGCCGAAGGATGACGCTATGTACGTCCGGGAGCTTTATTGCTACGACCTCTTTCATCGAGCCGGAGTCTGGTCCGCGTCCAACGCGGCATATTGCCGGCTTTTCATTAGGGTTGTGGGAGACAGCAAGGAAACGTACCTTGGCGTGCACACGATGATCGAACCGATTGACGATGACTTTCTTAAGGTTCGTAAGGAACAGTTCGGAAGTTCGAAGGGCAATCTTTGGAAATGCCGTTACGGAGCGACTTTCGCTGATGCCGGAGCGGACATAGGCGCTGATCTGGACGACGGTGTCGAGCACACCTACGAGCTCAAGACCAACACGGACAAACTGGCCGGCGCGAAGGCTCAGCTTCAGGATTTCATCAAGAATGCCAAAGGCAAGTCTGGCAAGGACTTCCACGACTGGATAGGGGAACATTGCGATGTGGATTTGCTGCTCCGTACCTACGCTGTCAACGTCGCCTGCGGAATGTGGGACGACTACTGGTGCAACAGCAACAATTTCTACGTCTATTTCAATTCCACCGACAAAGAAAACTACCGCTTCTATTTCATCCCCTACGACTACGACAACACCCTCGGAACATCAGGACTGAATATGGACGCGGGTCGCAAGGATCCGTTCAACTGGGGCGATTCTGGAAAGAACTATCTGATCCATAAGATTATCCAGTTTGACGACTACCGTGAGATTTACAGGAATCACCTTCTGGAACTGGTCAAGTCGGAGAACGGACTCCTGTACTACGACTCCAGCATCCGGCGCATCAAAGGATGGCATCAGATGATTTCTGAATATATTTTCAACGACACCGATGAGGATTGCGTGCTTGAGGACAAGCCGGCCCAGTGGGGCAACCACGGCGAGTACCGGCTTCTGGAGATCGGAACGAACAACTTTTTTATGGCTAAGACAATAAGTATAAATCAATATTGCAAATGAGACGCACACTATCAATTTTGCTGACAGCTCTTGTGGCATTCTCCTGCGCTCCTAAGGCGGAGGTTGCCGTGGAAGGGCAGGACTGGACCAAGAACTCTGTGGTCTATGAGTTGAACACCCGTCAGGCTACCGCGGAAGGTACTTTCGCCGCAGCTGAGAAGAAACTCCCTGAACTCAAAGAACTTGGCGTGGACGTTGTCTGGCTGATGCCAGTCTATCCGATCGGCGAGAAAGGCCGCAAGGGGACGCTGGGTTCCTATTACGCCATCAAGAACTATTGCGACATCAACCCTGAGTTCGGAACCCTTCAGGATTTCGATCATTTTGTCCAGACCGCCCACGATCTCGGACTCAAGGTCATCATCGACTGGGTGGCCAACCACACCTCTCCGGATCATCCGTGGGTGACGGAGAAACCAGCCGACTGGTACATCCGCGACGCGGAGGGCAACACGATCGTCGAATATGACTGGACGGACATCGCGAAACTCAACTATGAGTCGAAGGAGATGCGCGCAGAGATGGAGAAGAGTATGCGTTTCTGGCTGGACAGGGGAATCGACGGATTCCGCTGCGATGTGGCCTTTCAGGTGCCACAGGACTTCTGGGCGGATGCTTTCTCGAAATTCAGGTCTGAATATTCCCGCAGACTTTACTTCCTCGCCGAGGGTGAGGAGACTTGGCTGCACGAGGCCGGTTTCGATGCCACCTACGCCTGGAAACTCCACCATCTGCTGAACGATATCGCTCAGGGAAAGGCCGACGCTGACAGCCTTGTCCGCTATGTGCAGTGGAACGCCACCACCTATCCGTCAAACGGTTACAGGCTCTCGTTCACTTCCAACCACGACGAGAACTCTTGGAATGGTACTGAATATGAAAGGATGGGTGACGCTTGGAAGGCTATGGCTGTCCTCTGCTGGACCCTTCCGAACGCCCAACCGCTGATCTACACCGGTCAGGAGGTCGGCTACAACCACAGTTTCGAGTTCTTCGAGAAAGATCCGATGCCGGATTGGCACCACAACGCAACCACGGATTTCTACGCTTATTTGAATAAAGTAAAGCACGCCCATCCGGCTCTCAGCTCTGACAATCCGTCATTTGAGGTGGTTTCCTGCACGGATTCCGAGCTTGTCTTCAAACGCAGCCTTGACAGCGACAGCGTGATCGTCAGCGTTCAGATGAAGGCTCCGTGGAATTGGAGCATAAACGTTCCGGAGGCCAGGATCTCGCAGGTCGAGCCGCCGAGCTGGTGGGTAGGGATGAAGACTCCGCTCCAGCTGATGATTCACGGCGAGGCCATCGCCGACTATGATGTCAGGATCGAGGGCGAAGGCGTTAGCGTGAAGGAAATCCATAAGGCTGAAAGTCCTAACTATCTGTTTGTTGACGTGGCCGTCAGCCCGACGGCAAAACCCGGAGAGTACGGAATCATATTCACAAAGGATGGGAAATCCTTCCGCTATCCGTACCAGATCGCCGCGAGGGAGGAAGGTTCCGCCGGGCGCGGAAGTTTCACGACTTCGGATCTTATCTATCTGATTTGCCCTGACCGCTTTGCGAACGCCGACAAAGGAAATGACAACACTGATGACACCGCCGAGAAGGCTGACCGTAACGAGCCGTTCGGCCGTCACGGGGGGGACTTGCAGGGAATTATCGACCATCTGGACTATGTCGCCGATCTCGGTGCTACCGCAATTTGGTGCACCCCGCTTCTGGTGGACGACCAGCCTCAGGAGTCCTATCACGGCTATGCCTGCGGCGACAACTACCGCATCGACCCTCGCTTCGGCAGCAATTCCCAGTACAAGGAATATGTCGCCAAGGCTCACGAGAAGGGGCTCAAGGTGATAATGGACATCGTCACAAACCACTGCGGCACAGGACATTGGTGGATGAAGGACTTGCCGTTCAACGACTGGATCCACCAGTTCCCTGAATATACCGGCTCGAACATCGCATTTTCTTCCGCGATGGATCCGAACGCCTCACAGTACGATGCCAACCTTCAGGTCAGCGGCTGGTTCGTGCCTTCGATGCCGGATATGAACCTCGACAATCCGTTTATGCTGAAATACTTCCAGCAGTGGGCGATCTGGTGGACCGAATATTCCGGACAGGACGGTTTGCGCGTGGACACCTACCCTTACAACGAGAAAGTCCCGATGAGCAAGTGGTGCGAGGCCGTGATGAATGAATATCCCAACCTCAACATCGTAGGGGAGTGCTGGGACACCAACATCGACCAGCTTGCCTACTGGCAGGGCGGCAACGCCAACCGTGACGGTTTCGACTCGCATCTGCCTTCAATAATGGATTTCCCTCTTCAGGAGGCGGTCAACGCCGCTCTCTGCGAGGATGAGCCGCAGTGGGGACAGGGAATGGTACGGGTATATTCAGCGCTCTCTCACGACGCCACTTACAATGATGTGTCCAAGATGCTGATATTCCTTTCAAACCACGATCATTACCGTGTGGCTGACGCTTGGAGGCAGAATCCTGATAAGTTGAAGATCGCTTACACCCTTCTGGCCACAGTCCGTGGAATCCCTCAGATCTTCTACGGAGACGAGATGGGATTCGCCACCGGCAAGAACTACAAGAGCGACGGTGAGTTGAGGATGGATTTCCCTGGCGGTTGGGAAGGCGACAAGGTTGACTTGTTCACCGAGGAAGGCCGTGCCTCCGCTACAGTCACTGTCGGCGGAAAGACGATTCCGCAGGGACAACTGGCTGAGCTTCACGACTATGCCAAGACCCTGTTCCAGTGGAGAAAAGGCAAGGACGTGATCCACAACGGCCGCACGATGCACTTCCTGAGCCGTGACAACACCTACGCCTTCTTCCGCTACAATGACACCGACAAGGTCTTCGTTTACGTGAACAACTCTTCAGAGCCGAAGAACATTCCGTGGTCTCACTACGCCGAGATCGCCTCCGATTTGAAGTCTGGTCGCAATGTCCTCACCGGCGAGACCGTCCAGATTTCCGACTCCACCGTCGTTCCTCCTTCCACCGCCCTTGTTGTGGAATATTCATTGAAGTGAGTTGGCGTTAAAATGGGTTGGTGATCTCATAAGTGATCATTTAAGGATTATTAGATTTGTCAACTAAAAAATATTTTTAAATTTTATGCGTCAATCCTTTTATGCGTCAATCCTTTTATGCGTCAATCCTTTTATGCATAACTGTCTCAGCGTATGCATATTCGGGAAATGAAACGACCTTTGGTGAGCGTTCCGCTCTGTCCGCCGAACGCTCATATTCAGAGGCCAGAATGAGTGCTGACACCACAAAGACTCCGAAGAAGACCCTCACTGGAATGGTTCAGGAGAAGGGTGGGGCACCAGTGCCATTCGCGTTTGTGTCGGTATATTCAAAGAAAGATTCCACGCTTGTCGCCGGTGAAATGAGCGATGAGCGTGGAAGTTTTTCCTTGCGATTCTCCGGTGAACTCAGTGTGGTCAGAATCAGTTGCATAGGGTATAAGACCGTCGAGATGCCGGTGTCGGCGTTGGGCTTGGGGACAATTTGTCTGGAGACTGACGCGAGCCTGTTGGAAGGTACCACCGTTGTCGGGCGGCGCAAGTACATTTCAAGGGAAGACGGCGGGCTGACGCTGAATGTTCAGAGTTCCAGTCTGAAGAACGTCGGAAAGGCCGCTGACGTGATCAAGTATATTCCCGGAATGCTCTATGCCAATGGCAAGTACGAGGTGTTCGGGAAAGGCGAGCCGGTCATTTACATTGACGGCAGAAAGATGGCGAACGCTTCCGAACTGTCGCTCCTTTCCTCCTCCAATGTGAAGTCCGTCAGGCTCATCACCAATCCCGGGGCTGAATATGACGCCGGCATGAGGAGCGTCATCGCCATCACCACCGTGCGGCATACATTGGATGGAGTTTCCGGTATTGTCGGGGCTGAGCTTTCCCGGCATAAGCAATGGTCCGGCAACGAGGATGTGAACCTTAATATTCACAAAGGGGCGGCGGATGTGTTTCTGGCCTACCGGTATGACAACACGAAAAGCGACATCCGGTACGACATCGACCAGACCAATTACGAGGAGGACACTTTCCACGAGATTTCGGCTTCTGAATATTCAGACCGCTCACGCTCACACGATTACAGCGTGGGGATGAACTATGCGTTGAATAAGAACCATTCTGTCGGCGGCAGATATATGGGGACAATCTCTGACTACAAACTGCTGGATTCTCCTTATGATTATATGCAGGTGTACAGGAACGGGGAACTTCTGACTTTCACGGACAACAAGACGGACGAGTCGGAAAAGGAAAGGTTCCACAACGCCAATGTCTATTATGTCGGTGCGCTGTCTGACAAACTGCGGCTCAATGTGGACGCTGATTATGTATATTCCCGATTGAACCATTGGCAGCAGGTGACGGAGATAAGCCGGATGGATGCGGCATCGGAAATCACTCATATTCAGAATGATCAGAGAAACCGTGCGGCCGCTTTCAAAGGGGTGTTCGCTTGGAATGTCAATGAACGCAACGGGTTTGACTTCGGAACGGATTTCAGCAAGATCAGTTCCTGGGGTACGTCCGTCAATGAGGAAGGCAAGATCGCCGATGACCGGTTCAAGAACAAGGAGACCAAATATGCGGGGTTTGTCTCATACCGTTTGTCTTCTGAAAAATGGAGAGGAAGTCTTGGGCTTCGCTATGAATATGTCCACGCTATCAACACGGATCAGGGAGAAGTCAAGAACAAGGCTGACTATTCGGACATTCTGCCTTCT
>CAVKYA010000052.1:0-11731 GCA_963660255.1 Bacteroidaceae bacterium
AGCCCCGGCATCTCATCGATGCCGGGGCTCCTTTTTTTGTGCCTATTTGCCTGCAAGGGAAGACGAATGTGCTCGTACGATTAATGATCAGTCCTTCATTTATTCACAGGAATAGTGTGCTATTATCTTGGCAGAATGAGGTTGTCCATATCTAGATGACATATTCTCTTGAGAAACAATTCGTTGCTTGCTCGCTTTGTCTATGTGCAGAGCATCGAAATCTAAATCTAATCCTATATTTTTGCGAAAATTATTTGGAAATATGAAAGATTTGATTGCTTGTTGCGGACTCGATTGCGAGAATTGTGATGCCCGCAAAGCCACCATCAATAATGATGATGCGCTTAGAGAAAAGACTGCTAAGCTGTGGGCTGAGGCGAATAACGCGCCGATTAAGCCGGAGCACATAAACTGTATGGGATGCCGTACCGAAGGTGAAAAGTATCTTTTTTGCAGTGATCTCTGTCCTGTTCGCAAGTGTGTGAACGAGAAAGGTTATAGCACTTGCGCTGATTGTGCCGAAATGGATGTTTGTGAGAAAGTCGGACAAATTTTCAAGAATGTCCCTGAGGCCCGTAACAACTTGAAATCATCACGTTTAGCTGTGGAATTGTTTAAGACATTGGCTGTTTTATGCCTGCCTTGGCTCTGACCGGAGCGAGACATAAGGCTGATATTTTTGTATATGGCTAAAAATCATTACATTTGTGAATATTATATGGGCAGTCTTGAATTGTCCTCCAAAGAAGTGATGTAGTGTATTTGAAACTATTACAGAGGATTATCCTTGCGGCAACTGGCATTTTGCTATATGGATGCACTGGATATGAAGTTGTGGAGGCCGGATCAACATCCGGTCCTGTCAAGGTCGTTCTTGCTATAGGTGACGGTCCCGGGACAAAGACAATATATAATTCAGAAACCAGACGTTTTGTCTGGCAGGCAGGGGACGCGGTCTCAGTCTGGGCTAAATCATCTGCTGGAGTTTATGAACTTGACGGCCAGACTTTTAATCTGATAGCCGCTGGGGCGGATGGTGCCTCGGCGTATTTTTCGGCCACGCTCCAATCCCCGATGGCTGAAGGAACATATTCATACTATATGACATATCCGCTCCCTGAGTCTATGGAGGGTGCCAAGGCTGTGTTCACGGTACCATCTGTTCAAGACGGAAACGCTTCCGGTGGAGTGGACATCATTCTCGCCGAACCTGCTGAAGGCCCGGCTTTGTCTCCGATAGAGACTGGATCTCCTATAGTACAGGACAATGTGATGAAAATCAGGATGAAGCATCTGCTTCATTTCTTGAGGTTCTATATCCCGGAAGGGAAGAACGTTCTTGGAGAACCGGTGACACGGATCGAGTTCTCGATGCCTCGGGCAATGGCGGGTACCGTGTCGGTGGATGTCACAGATGCCTCCACGGCGGCACTCAGTGAAGGAACAAACTCTATGATCCTTGACTTAAAGGAACCTGTCGGGGAAAATGAACCAGTGGTCGCGGGAATATTCCCTCCTGAGGCGGCATATTCATCTGAGGACAGGATGGCTGTGACGATATATTCGGAAAACAAGTGGGCGGCTTTGGCTCCGGTTTCATTGGAGGGCAGGACTTTCGCCGCTGGGCATATTACTCCGGTTCCGCTTAGGCCCGCCGAGGCTAAGACTCTTTATCGGCTTCGGTTCACGTTGGCTTCCAATAATCTTGGGGAGGATCCTCAGAGCATCACACTTTCGCTTCCTGATGGGGTGACCTGGCCTGGGACGACATCCAATGAGATGATATTCGGTGGATCTGGTTCCACGATCAAGGTTGGAGACACCTTTACCGTTGAGACAAAGGATGAGGCTGCATTCAGAGCATTGTCATCCCAATCGTTGACAGTAAGTTACGATTCTGAAAACGCACTGGTTACGGAAAATATCTCCCTTGGAGACTTGACAACTGTCTCAAGCGTGACTTGCTCTTTGAATTGCCCATATCTGTTCTTCGAGGACTTCAGTGGGGTGGAATACTTCACTTCCGATGATGAATATGGCGTTTCCAGTGCCGGAAGCAAGTCTCCTCACACATTCCTCTCTGGCTGGAGTGCCGCCAGGGCTGGTGCGCAGACTGGAACAGCGATCAGAATCGCTTGCCGCAGGGAAACCGGACTCGCCAACTATCCGGCCAGGGCGGATTCGCCGTTCCTGACAGGACTGAAGGATGGCAAGACCGTAAGCCTTGATGTCAGCTACGATTATTCAATGAACCGTGCAGGTACGCCGACGATAGCCCAGACTGTTTATTTCGGTTACATCACGACAGACAATAATCTCAAGAGTGGCGATGCCACCGGCACTTTCCCGTCCAACTTTGACATCAATGAGACGACCGGCTCGTACACCAACATCGATCACACCGCGAACGTGACTTTGACTGATGTCGGCGCTCCGTTGAGACTGAGCTGGAGAACCGTTCCGGAGACGAACTGGGGTCCTAACAACAACACCTGCTGGCTCTACATAGACAACATAAAAGTGAAAATCAAAAAGTAGAATGAATATGAATGTAAACGGAAAAATGACCGGAATGCTGGCGCTGGCGCTTTTGTCGGTGTCTTGCTCCAGGCATTTGAACGAATCAGAGGGGAACGTCTTGTTCTCCTTGGACACGGATAGCCAGGTCGAGGTTGTGACCAGAAGCAACGTGTCTGACTACACTGCCCTTCCAGAGGCTGGAGAGTTCACGATTGTCATCTCCAACGGCAACGGTGACGAGATCTACAACGGACGGCTTGACGGCTACAATACTTCAACCGCGCTCAAGACCGGGAATTATTCGGTGAAGGCCGCTTATGGAAATGTCTCTGACGAAGGTTTTGGAAAACCTTGCCTGTCAGGTGAGAAGACATTCTCGATCACTGGTGGCGGCACGGTTTCAGTGGCGATTCCGGTCTCATTGGCGAACTCGATTGTCAAGGTGGAGTGCACCGATGGATTCAAATCCTATTATACTGACTATTCCTTCACTGTCAAGACTGGCGGCGGAACAGTGATCGCATTCCCGAAAGATGAGGCAAGGGCTGCCTTTGTGGATGCTTACACGATCACCGTGTCCGGAACGCTGACAAATCAGGGTGGAAAGACTCAAACTTTCTCCAAGGATTACAAGGCTCTGAACCCTAAAACCTGCTACACCATCAAGTTTGATGTGTCCAATGTGGGAGGTAACTCCATAACGGTCTCTTTTGACGACACGGTGGAGGATGTCGAACTGGTGGATATTGATCTTAACGACTGACGAGATGAAAAAGATATCTTACATATTCTTTGCTGTCATTATGGTTTTGACAGCGTCCTGCAAGAAGGACAATTTTAATTATCATAATGGTGACAAGACCGGGATATTGTCATTTGACGGGCTTTCCCTTGAGGTTTCCGATGAGGTCAATAAGGTCTCCACACGCACCGAGGCGGCAAGCGATGACTACGTGTTGTTCCTTTATGACAACGCCGGAGTGCTTGTATGGCAGAAAACCTATCAGGAGGTGCGCGGGAGCGAAAGCATCTCACTTCCAGCCGGGAATTACAGCCTTGAGGCACGTTCCACAAGCGCTGATGTCCCGCAGGCCAAGTTCACGGCACCTGTCTACGGCGCGACAAGGAACTTCGCCATCAAGGCCGGAGTTACCACAACCCTTGGTTCCATCACCTGCACTCTTCTCCAGGCCGTTGTGACGGTCGGTTACAACGATGACTTCCTGAAGTCGGTGACCGGGGACGGCTCCGCTACGGTTGAGTTGGCGGCAGGCTATCCTTTGGAGTACAAACTGGAATATTCAAACGGCAATCCTACCTACGACCGTCGTCAAGGCTACTTCGCGGTGAATGGCAGTGACGCCACCATCGCTTTGGTGTTCAAGGGATCGGTGGATGGAAAGACGCAGAGGATGCGCGCCACCATCACGAATGTTAAGGCTCAGGATTGGCACATTGTCACGATAATGAAGAAGGTGGACGCTTCCGGCAACGCTTCGTTCATAGTCGAGATTGACGGCCTGGTCGAGGACATTGAACTGGACAATGATGTGGTCGCTGACGAGCAGGGAGACGGAAATGATCCAAACGCTCCGATCGGTGACGGAGGAATCGAACTTGTCAGCACAAGCTCATACGACATATCCAAGACAATCACGGTTCCGTCCACAGGAGCGTTCCCGCTTACGATGACCGCCAAGATACCTAACGGAGCCCGTAAGTTCACGGTGGACATCGCCTCTACAAACGCGGATTTCATCAATTCGGTGAACACTGTCGGTGGTACCACTCTGGATCTTATCAATCCTTCTGAGGCGGCTATGGGTGTGTTCGATATCGTTCCATTCCCGCACGGCGCGGAACTTTCAGGCAAGACCGAGATCGATTTCGACCTGTCTGGCGCGCAGACTCCGCTTCTGGCTTTCCAAGGCACCCACACATTCACGATGAACGTGATCGACAACAAGGGCTGCCGGAAGAGCATTCCAATAATCCTTGAGGTTCTTTAGGAGGAATGAATATGGGAAATAAACTCACAATCATAGCATTGGCTGTTCTGGCGATCACTTTGGGATCTTGCGCCAGATACGATGAGACGACTGCCGGCAAGGGCGCGTTCAGCCTTGATGTCAAAATGGGTGAACCAGCTACCAAAGCCGCTATGAGTCAGGAAGAACTGCTTTCATCAGCCAAAGTCAGCATCTATAAGGGAGACTTTTCCGGAAAGGTACGTGAATATGCATATTCACAGATGCCGGAATCCATCTACCTGCCGGCCGATGATTATCGTGTCGATGTCATCGCCGGAGAGATCGCCAAGGAGAATCCGGCCTTGGCTTCGTGGGAACAGAAAAGCTACAAAGGGTCTTCCGATGTGACTGTCACGGCCGGAGCTTCCAGCAAAGTGACTGTCACCGCCAAGGTCTGCAACGTTATTTCGAGGATCACTTTCGACCAGACTGTACCAGATGCCTTTGAGGATGGATATTCTTGCTCCGTAAGTCTTGGCGAATCAGGTGGGCAGCTTGTGTACAATGCGTCCAAAAGCGGTGAGGATGGATTTTTCATCGCTTCGGGCTTCGAGCCTTCGCTTTACTGGTCATTTGCCGGAAAATTGAAGAAAGACGGCAGTTCCTTCACCAAATCCGGTGAGATACAATCTGTGGAAGGTGGCAAGAGATATCGGTTGAACCTTAAATACACGGAAAAGGACGGATTGTTGGCCTTCGACCTTCTGGTTGATGATTCAACGAACAACATCTACGATGACATCATCTTTGAGGGAACATCCACAGGAATAGCACAGTCTTCCAAGTATGAGATCTGGGCGGGGCATTTCACAGCTCACGCCGATGTTGATGAGGCGCAGTATGACAAGGACAATGTCCGTTTCGAGGTTCGCGCTAAAGGTTCTCAGGATTGGGTGCCGGTGACCGCCGTCAGGGAATCCGAGGGAACGTTCAGCGCTGAGGTCAAGGGACTGACTCCTTCAACAACATACGAGTACCGTCTTGTGATCACATCGCTTGAGTCCGGTCAGGAGGAAATCATTGACGCACCGTCTGATGTCACCACCGACAAGGCTGTGGCCGTTCCTAACGGTGGCTTTGAGACTGTGTCGGATGCGGAGAGTTCCAAGTACAAGTCGTTCTATGATCCGGCATCCTCAGATCCAACCCTTCAGACAAAATGGTGGGGCAATGGTAACTATGGAGCGACACTTGTCGGATCAAGTTCCGTGATCTGTTATCCTGATGCCTCGGACTATAAGGAGGGCACACAGTCCGTTTGCCTCCAGTCCCGTTGGGTTGTCGTGAAGTTCGCCGCCGGTAACCTTTTCAGCGGGCATTTCGGAGACCTCATCGGAACGACCGGCGGAACAGTTTACTTCGGAAGACCGTTCACGGCGAGACCTACGGCCTTGAAATTCTGGATGAAATACTCCGGAGGTGTCATCAACCGGGAATCAAGCAATGTCCCGGATGGCGGCAAGAAAGGCAACTATGACAAGGCCTCTATCCGTGTCGCCCTCGGCACTTGGGATTTCAAGAAGTATGGCGGAGACGCTGACAGTCCTGTCAAGTTTGACACCACAGATCCGAGCACCTTTGTGGATTTCAGCACGGATGCGTCCACAATAGCTTTCGGTGAGAAGATTGTCTCATCGGATGACACCAATCCGGCCAAGGACTGGATACAGGTGACAATCCCTATCGAGTACAGCAACCTGACGACTTACCCGACGCACATCATAATCAGCTGTGCGGCAAGTATGTACGGCGATTATTTCTCCGGCTACGATGACAGTAAGCTTTGGCTTGACGGAATGGAACTTATTTACGAATAATGGCGCGGCGCATATTCAGAATACTATCGGTCTTGCTCCTGTTCCTCGGCTCGTTACGGGCTGAAGGGCAGAAGTTGGACAGAGGCATCGACCTGTCGTCCCAACCTTGTTTCATAAAGAAAGGTACCTGGATGGTGGGAGGCGGCGCCAGCTATATGCTGCACAACAACGACAATTCCCGTCTGCTGGTCGTAAATGGCATAAAATCGACAGGCTACACACTCTCTGTCAGTCCGGCCTTCTGCTATATGTTCAAGGACAATATCGGTGTAGGTGTCAGGGTTGGCTACAAAAGGAATATGTTCCAGTTGGATTCCGCGAAGATGAGTTTCGAGGACATCAATATGGAAATGTCGGATTTCCATAAGATCAGCCACGCCTTTGAGATTCAGGGAATCGGACGCTATTATATTCCTGTAGGTTCGTTGAAACGGCTTGGCTTGTTCAATGAGCTGCAGCTGTCATATTCATACGGTCAGGGAAAGGTTCTGGACGGCCACGGCAACAAGGTGAACGCCTCGTATGAGACTTCCAACGCGTTGGGAATCAATGTATGCCCTGGCTTTATGGCCTTCGTCACCGACAAACTTGCCATCGATGTGAGCGTGAATATGATGGGACTCCATTTCGATTGGACGGACCAAAACCATAACAGGGTGGCTGACGGGGACAGAAGCTTTACTTTCATTAATTTCAGGGTGAACCTGCTTGCTGTGGGATTCAGCCTTTACTATTACCTCTGATCCAGTGAGAAAGATTGCGTTGATATTTACCATTCTGTTTTCCGCGCTCAGTCTTGGGGCGGCGGAAAAAGACAGTCTTTCTGTTGTGGAAAGACGTGGCCCGGACAGGTTGTTTATGCCTAAGGGTGACTTCTCCGCTGGAGTGCAGTTCTTCTATGCCGATCTGTCCAGCACTGACAGTGAATATCTTATGCTGCTTCAGCATTTGGATGCGAACGGTACGGTGATGACATTGTCTCCTTTTCTGGACTATACTTACAAGGACAACAGGTCAGTTGGCCTCAGGGCAAAATACTCGTCAGCCAAAGGTGGCATCTCCAACGCTGATTTCTCGATGCTCAGTGACGATCTGGCGGTCTCTCTGAATGACATACAGGCGGATTCCCGCACGGTACAGGCCGAGATTTTCCACAGGGCCTATGCCTCTCTGGACAAACGCGCCCGGATAGGTGTGTTCACGGATGTGTCGTTGGGATATTCGTACACCAGGACCTCGTTCTCCTACAATGAGGAGAGTCTGGACAGCTATGCCGCCGCCAACCGGGTAAAGATAGCCGTGCATCCGGGATTGATGATATTCGTGACGAACAGCATCAGCACGCACGTCTCGATCGGCATCGGTGGGGCGACGTACAATCATATAGATTATTATAAGAACGGTGAGATTGTCGGCACCAGGGATTTCTCCAAGGTTCGCTTTATGCTTGACGTGCTTGATATCTCATTCGGACTCAGCTTTCATATTTAGGCGATGAACAGATTGATTTTGACAATATTGATGATAGTCTCGCTTCCGGTTGTCTCGTGCATCCGGAATGACATTCCTTACCCTGACATAGATGCTGCCATCACAAGTTTAGATGCTGACGGAACCAAGTCCGTGAGCATCAGCGCGGATGTACGGGAAGTGATTCTTACCCTTGAGGAGACTGTGGACATCAGCAAGGTCAACATCCGCGATGTCTCGTTCAATGATGAGGCAGTCGCCGCTTCCGTGCCTATTGTAGGAACAAAGGATTTGTCCAAACCACTTTCGGTGACGCTTTCCGCCTACGAGAATGAGAGTTCCTGGGCAATCAAGGCCGACCAACCGATAGAACGCTACTTTTCTCTTTCCGGTCAGATCGGCGGTGCGGTTATAGATGCCCCGAACAGACGAGTTGTGGCTCAGGTACCATCCGGCATCGACCTCGCGGATTTGAGTGTGTCTTCAATAAAGCTTGGCCCTGAGGGGCAGACGACATATTCCCCGGCCATCTCCTCATTGAATGATTTTGAGAATCCGGTGGAACTGACTGTCTCTTATAGGAATGTCAATGAGGTCTGGACAGTGTACGTGGAGGAGGTGGAGGCGGCGGTCTCAATCTCGAAGCCGGATGTCTGGACCGGAGTAGCCTGGCTCCGCGCCAGCGGAATCGAAGGCCGTGACAACGGTTTCCGCATAAGAAAGGCTGGAAACTCCGAATGGAATGAGGTTGAAGGCGTTACCTCCGATGGCGGATCTTTCGCCGCTGCCGCCGGAGGATTGGAACCATTGACTGAATATGAATGTTTGGCCTATAGCGGTGATGAGACATCCGAGATTGTGAGATTCACGACCGAGGCGGCCGCACAGTTGCCTAATTCCGGTTTCGAGACGTTCTCTAACGCAGAGTCTGACAAGTATTGTTCGTTCTATGATCCAGCTTCGTCAATCCCTGCGCTCCAAACCAAATGGTGGGGAAGCGGTAACAAAGGCTCCACAACAGTCGGCTCGAAATTCGCTATCACCAAACCGGATGACACCGAAAAGGTTGAAGGGAAATATTCACTGAAGATGGAGTCGCAGTGGGTGGTCATAAAGTTCGCGGCCGGCAACATATTCTCCGGTGAATATGCCGGGAATGTCGGCACGGCGGGAGGAAGGATCAGGATGGGACGTCCGTTCACGCTGCGTCCGAGGAAACTGACCGTTTGGTTGAAGTACAAGAGCGGTAAGATCCAGCAGAAGACCCTCGGCGGCTATCCGGACGATGATGTGGTCAAGGTTGGAGACAACGACAGGGGCGTTGTCTGGGTGGCTCTAGGCACTTGGGATTTCCGCAAATATGGAGGCACGGCGGATTGCCCTATAGAGGTCAATACCACCGACAAGTCCACTTTCTTCGATCCTAAAGGCCCGGATGTCATCGCATACGGCAGGTTCGTCACGGATCACGACACAGAGTGGACCAAGGTCGAGATTCCTCTTGAATATGTCTCGACATCCCGTCGTCCTACCCACATCATAGTCTCCTGTGCGGCAAGTATGCTCGGAGACTATTTCACCGGCAGTCCGGATTCCGTTCTTTGGGTGGATGACTTGCGGTTGGAATATTAAGAAGCTGTTTTGAATAAGCTAAATCAACTATAGAAGGGCGCAAATACTTCGGAGTCGATGAATATTTTGTCAAATTTTCTTGATGTTTAGAATATTTTTCCGATATTTGCCGTGTTGAACAATAGAATGAGAAGTTTTAATCATATCCACCATCATCATCACCATCGCCAAAAACGGAGGTGACTTTGTCGTGGGTATCTGTTTATGAGGGATATTAGTCAAGGCTCGCTTCCGTTTCGGGAGCGGGCCTTTTTTCGGTCACTGAGCCTTCTTGGTTATTGGCTATTCCCCGGTCACTGAGCTTGTCGAAGTGACCAGAAGTATTGAAAAAATATTTTGATATAAAAACGAACGACAAATGTTAAGAATCGCGATTCAGGCCAAAGGCCGTTTAAGTGAAGAAAGCCTCTTGCTGCTGCGGGAGGCAGGAATCGAGGTGGATGACACCAAACGAAAATTCCTCTCCAAATCCAGTAATTTCCCTGTCGAGGTGCTCTACCTGCGGGATGATGACATTCCTCAGGCTGTCGCTCAGGGAGTTGCGGATCTGGGAATAGTCGGCTACAACGAGGTGTGCGAGAGGGGAGAGAAAGTGGAGATTGTGGACTATCTGGGATTCGGGGCGTGCAGGATTTCTCTGGCCATCCCCAAGGGTGATGAGTATTCCGGACTGGAATATTTCAACGGCAAACGCATAGCCACATCTTATCCGAATATACTTGGCAAGTTTTTGAATGACAAAGGAATAGATGCTAAAATTAATGTGATCACCGGCTCTGTGGAGATCGCCCCGACAGTCGGAATGAGTGACGCGATTTTTGACATAGTATCCTCTGGTGGCACTTTGGTCAGCAATGGTCTGAAGGAAGTCGAAAAGGTTGTGTTCTCGGAAGCCGTGCTCATCTCGTGTGAAAACTTGTCTGACGACAAGGCTAAACTTTTGGAACAGATTGAGTTCCGTTTCAATGCGGTCCGTGATAGCAGGGGCAAGAAGTATCTTTTGATGAATATCCCGAATGACAGGATCGAGGACGCGATCCGGATAGTTCCGGCGATGAGAAGTCCTACGGTGCTGCCGCTTGCCCAAAGCGGTTGGTCCTCGCTGCATTCGGTTGTGGATGAGAATGTCCTTTGGGAGAAGATAGAGAGTCTTAAGGAGATCGGAGCAGAGGGGATTCTTGTGCTTTCGGTGGAGAAGATGGTTCTATAGATTGTGGATATTTATTCATTGTTCTATTATGCGTAATCTGGATAGTACGGTCACTTCGATGGTTGGTGAGCTATGTCGAACCACAAGCTCAGTGACCGTCGTAAAACCGTCAGAGACATTAGCTCCGGTCACTGAGCCTGCACCTTCGGTCACTGAGCCTGTCGAAGTGACCTCAATATACAATAACCCACCCCGTAGCGAATGGCCGAAGCTGATCGCAAGAGCCGCCGAAAGCGATTCCGACATCGAGTCAAGCGTGAGGGCTACTCTTGAATATGTCAGGACCAAAGGCGATGAAGCGCTTTTGGAACTGGAGGCACGCTACGACGGAGCGATCTTCGCATCTGCCGAAGCCTTGAAAGTCAGTGAAAAAGAGATCGAGGATGCCACCGCTTTGGTACCGCAGGAATTGAAAGACGCCATCGCTCAGGCATATTCAAACATCAGAAAATTTCATTTGGCGCAGATGCCTGAGGTGGTACGTGTCGAGACTTCGCCGGGAGTGATGTGTTTTCAGAAAGCAGTGCCGCTCCGCAGAGTCGGACTTTACATTCCTGGAGGTCGTGCGCCATTGTTCTCTACAGTCCTGATGCTGGCAATCCCGGCTCAAGTGGCGGGATGTCCGGAAATAGTCCTATGTACTCCTCCTGACAAAAATGGAAAGGCTAACCCTGTCATTGTATATGCGGCTTCGGTCTGCGGAGTTAGGGATATATTCAAAATCGGTGGCGCTCAGGCTATCGCGGCGATGGCGTATGGAACGGAGACGCTTGCAAAATGCGACAAGATTTTCGGCCCAGGAAACCGTTATGTGATGAAGGCCAAGCAGATGGTAGGGTTGTCTGTCGCGGCGATCGATATGCCGGCTGGCCCTTCCGAGGTTATGGTTCTGGCTGACGAGACCGCTGATCCGGAATTTGTGGCGGCGGACTTCCTTTCCCAGTCGGAGCACGGGCCTGACAGCCAGTCGGTTTTGGTCTGTACTTCGGAAGCGATCGCCGATGCGGTAGGAAAGGCTGTCGTAAGCCAGACTGCAAGGCTGAGCAGAGGCG
>CAVKYA010000053.1:0-11590 GCA_963660255.1 Bacteroidaceae bacterium
AGACATTGCAGGTAGTCTTTGACTCTGGATGCGCTTTTGCCTATGGCGGTCGCTATGTCAATTGTTTTCGCGGACTCCACAGTGGCAAGAAACTCGAGGATTTCAGCGAGTTTGTCTATAGTCTTGTCATTTATCGACAATTTGTCGGCGATATTTTTATTTATCGACAATTTGTCGGCGATATTTTTATTTATCGACAATTTGTCGGCGATATTTTTATTTATCGACAATTTGTCGGCGATATTTTTATTTATCGACAATTTGTCGGCGATATTTATTGGCGATAAAAACGATCTGTCGTCATAAGCTTGTGAGACACCACCATCGTATAATCTGAGCATCGCATCGACATCCGGCTCGTGTCCATCAAAAGGTAATGTGAGAATGGTTCTGTCAACCCCTCCATCTTTTTCACTGATGGTTGCGTTTGTGTGGAACACATTCTGCCACAAGTGCAGGATGCCGCTCAGTCCGCTGCCGGCCCGCTCTCCAAACCGGATAAGCGAAAACATCTTCAGAATGGTACTGTTACGCGGATCCGAAATTCCTCCTTCCATAGCTTCTTGTCTGGATATGCGCAGCCGTCCGGGATTGGAGAAAGTGAATCCTGCCTTGTCCTTTGTGATGATGACACCTTGCCTTCCGTAGAAATCAGCGTGTGACAATGCGTTGACGGTGGCTTCGCGCAGGAGTTTGTGCAAAGGAGTGTCGTCTATCCTTTGATTGCCGTCAAGCACGAACGGAGTTTTGAGATCCGCTTGGAGTTTGGGAAGAATCCTGAGAATGAAATCATATAGATTGCCGCTCCATTCTCCTGACGATGACACAACACGGTCTTTCCATCGGGTCGAGCCTATCAAGACACGATCTTCCTGATAGTCCAGAAAATATTGCGGAAACTCACGGATGATTTCATATTCATACCCGAACATCAGCAGTCCCGCCGCGGTGGGGTAATATTCTCCATCATCCGCCACTCCCATCGCACCGATGCGGCGAAGGAACATCTCATCTTCGTAGCTGTTCCAAAGATGACCGTAGTTGGACGTTTTGAAATTTTGTCTGTAAGCTTGAATAGTATCCTTGCAGAAGACGGTCATATTCATTCCTTTCAGAACTTTGGCATCTTGCGAGGACTGGGTTGAGTCCCTGAGCATCGCGCCGACCTCTTCCAACGAGCAGAGATGATCACCCTCATTCCATCGACGGTATGTGCCGTTTCGAGGGTCAAGACCTTTATAAACAGGTCTTGCGGTGCGCTCGGCACGCGGGACTTCCACTACGAGAATCTCCTTCCCTTCTATCCGTGCGATGTTCACCATACTGTTGGTCACTATGTTGTGACTGATTTTCTGTCGGTTGTTCACAAGATTCCAGAACGTGTCCCTCATTTTCGGAGCGTCCGTCAAACCTTTGCCGACATATAACGTGTGGTCATCATTCTCTTCAACGCCGAGAAGTATGGTGCCTCCGTCACTGTTGGCGAATGCGGAATAGGTTTCCCAAAATGAGTCAGGGAATCCTCCCTTGGCACTTTTTGCCTCAAGGTGAATATCTTCGCGACGACCGATTATATTTGCCGATTCTATCATATATAGTTTACTTTCAGGTTGTCTTTTACACTTGTGATACTACCTGGCCTTGGCGAGGCGCTTGAGCTCGCAGTCGGCCTTGATCTTGTCGATTATGGCGCAGACCACCTTGTAGGTCTTGCTGTCCTTGGTGTAGTTGGCGGGGACGGTGAAGTTGACGCGGCCTTGGTGCTGGAGGGTCTTCGTGAAGGCTTTCTTCTTCGGGTTGCTCTCGTCGCAGACGGCGACGGCGTGGCCACCGAACATCTTGACGATCTTCATACACGGGATGTCGGTCTCCCCGTCACCGAAATAGATCATCTGTGAATATGGGACCCTCTTCTTGTCCTCGGCGATGCTCTCGTTGACCATCTTGTTGTCGTGGGCACTGAAGATTCCCTTGTTGATCTTGAATATGTACTGGGTCTTGGCCGTGTAGTCCACAGCGATGCCCGGCCACTCGGCCTCTCCGTCCTTGTTGTACATAAAGGTGCAGGCGAAGATGTGCTTGAATTCCTTGGCGATCGGGCTGCCCTCGATGATCTCCTTGAGGCCGGACGAGTTGATGTAGTGCTCGACCTGGACACCGCGCGAGTCGCCATATTCATTGATCAGACCGAACCATTCCTTCACGCCGTCGAAGAGCTGGATGTGGCGGCCGAACTTGCGGAAGTCGCTCCTGCGCAGCTTGATGCCGTTCTTCTTCGCCTCGTCGAACATCATCTTCATATAAGACAGTACGTTGCTGGCGTCCTGCCCGACCGCGAGCCCGTCGCTCATCCTCCAGAACTCCTCCGGGGTCTTTCCGATGGCCTGGATGAATCCGAACTCTTGCATATTCCCGGGAGAAAGGGTCCCGTCGAAGTCGTAAATCAGCGCGACAATAGGTTTTTTCTTCATAATTTCGCCACAAATAACCGATTTCCACAAATATAATATTTATTCTTTTGAAGAATCCGTGAGTTTCAATTATTTTTGCCAAAGTAAGTTATTTTTTGCGATTACATAATTTGAAATTTTGAATATGGACCACTATTTAACCCGATTGCAGAACGCGACAAGAAAATACTGGAACAAATCCGCCCTCAACACCATCGGCGGAGAGTCGTTCACATATTCCCAGATGGCGACCCTGATCGAGAAATTCCACATCTTCTTCGACAAGGCAGGTCTCCAGAAAGGACAGCACATCGCCCTTTGGGCCCGCAACAGCGCCCGTTGGGGAATGTCCTATCTGGCCGTGAACACCTACGAGGCGGTCATCGTGCCGATCCTCTCCGACTTCACCCCTGACAGCGTGGAGAACCTCGTGAACCATTCCGACAGTATGGCACTTCTGACCAACGCTGACAAATGGTCGAAGCTGGACATCACCAAGATGCCTGAGGTCAAGGTGGTTATGGACGTGGACAACCTCAAGATCCTTTACTGCCGCAAGCCTGAGATCGAGGCTCTCTGGAACAACATCGACAGCCTTCTCGCCGAGAAATATCCTGACGGATTCGGCCCCGAGGACGTTGTCTATCCGACCGACAACTGGGATGACCTCGCGGTCATCAACTACACCTCTGGCTCGACCGGAAACCCTAAGGGTGTGATGCTGACCTACAGGAACTTCAGCGCCACGATCGAGTTCAGCCAGGTCCACCGTCCTACCTCGGACAAGAACAGGATGATCTCGATGCTTCCTATGGCTCATATGTACGGCCTTGTGACCGAGTTCATCTACCCGCTGTGCAACGGAACGTCAATCTATTGGTTGGGCAAGACCCCGACCCCGAGCACTCTGATGAAGGCCTTCCAGGAAGTTAAGCCTTATCAGCTCATCACCGTTCCGCTCGTGATGGAGAAGATCTTCAAGTCAAAAGTCAAGCCGATGCTTGACAAGCCGATGATCAAGTTCCTGACGAAGGTTCCCGGAGTCAACAGGATTATATTCAATAAGATCCGTGAAGGTCTGATTAACGCTTTCGGCGGCGAGGTGGGAGAGTTCATTATGGGCGGCGCGCCTGTGAACCCTGAGATTGAGAAATGGTTCCAGAAGATCCGCCTCCCGTACACTGTCGGCTACGGAATGACTGAGGCGACCCCTCTGCTGGCTTACGCCGGGAGCGCTGAATATGTCGCCGGGTCCTGCGGAAAACCTGTCGATTGCGCTGTCGTTAGGATTGATTCCGATGATCCTCAGCATATTGTCGGTGAGATCCAGGCGAAGGGAGCGAACATCTGCCTCGGCTATTACAAGAACCCGGAGGCTTCGGCGAACGCTTTCACCGAGGACGGATTCCTCCGCACCGGAGACCTCGGTCTGTTCGATGCTGACGGCAACCTGTTCATCAAAGGCCGCAGCAAGTCGATGATCCTTTCGGCCAACGGCCAGAACATCTATCCTGAGGAGGTTGAGGCCGTGGTGAACAGCCAGCCTTATGTTCAGGAGTCCGTTGTTGTTGACCGTTCCGCAAGACTTGTGGCTCTCGTCTATCTCGATCAGGAGGCTCTCCGTAAGGACGGCCTTGATCAGGAGGCCATCGCCGACCTCCCGGAGAGAATCCGCGTCAATTCCGACAAACAGCTTCCGAACTACAGCCAGATCACCAAGGTCGAGATCGTGGACCAGCCGTTCGAGAAGACCCCTAAGATGAGCATCAAGCGCTTCCTTTACAAGTAATCTCCCGCAGCTTCTGAAATACGGAATGAATATACAAAAGCGCCGCCCGATACATTGTGGCGGCGCTTTGTTGTATGTTTTGGAATTTTTGTTACATTCGTGCCGGAATATAATCGTTTACTTTGCCGTTGTGAATTTGATGTCACCGGAACACGGTGATGTCGGCATTGATAACACTAAACGTCAAAGACAATATGAGAAGGCATTTACTTTTGCTTGGAGCCTTGGTTGTGTCGTTTTCCTGTGCGGACAACAAGGACAACAATGGAACTCTTGATTACGAAACATTGGATGTCAATTTCAGTGTGAAGACATCCGGTATAGTACTTCCGGAAGGGACCACGTTCGGAGTCGCGGCTTTCTGCGCCCGTGACGGAAAGACGGATGTGGCTATGTCCGGCCAGTCTGTCGCTTCCTGGAGCACCGTCCAGTCCGGACAGTCCTCGTTGCTGAAAGCCGTTTCCGAGTCGGACAAGGTCGTGGCATATTCATCAGACCACGATTTCAAGTTTTACGCTGTGTATCCGGCCCCGGCCACCGCGGACATCAATTCCCTGCCTGTGGCCGTGCCGTCCGTTCAGGAATATTCAGTGGGTACGATAGGTTATCTGCCTCTGACGGCGGCCAAGAAGGTGGTTTCGGTGCTTCCTACCGTGGAGTTTGATGTGAACACACCGTTCTCTGTGCTGAATCTGAAGGTTCCGGCAGACATTGTCGAGGAAGGAACTCCGGCGACTTTGAAGTCATTGACGATAACTCCGTATGACGATGCAGTCTTTGATGGAGCCATTGCCGGTAGCGGAACATTGGATGCGGAGACCGGAACATTCACATTGTCAGGAGAGAAATCAAAGTCTGTAAGGCTTGACTTCCCTGAGGGCGGATTGGAACTGAAGTCAGCCTCTACAATTATTCCTGTCGTTGTGCTGCCGTTCACCGTTCCGGAAGGCGGCTTTGATGTCGAGTTCGAGGATGTCAACGGAAAGACTATGCAGACTTCGTTCTACAACCAGAAATCCGACACTGGAAAGAAGCTTTCGGCTGGGGAGACCGCGGAGATAACCGTATCACGTTCGGCTGACGGCATCGTTCCTGTCACATTCCCGGTTGTGTTCAAGCTGGGTAAGTACGATGGTGTGCAGAATTTCACCAAAGACACTCAGCCTAAGTGGGTTTCCGACGGTTATTGGTCTTGCGTGGAGCAGCCTCAGGCGTGGTGTCAGTGGAACAAGGTTTCGGATCCGAGCGACATTTGCAAGCAGAAGCTTGAGACGGTCAACAGCAAGAACATCTCATCCCCTGGCATCAAGGGAATCTGGACCGGAGACAACTTTGAGTTCACGCTTCCTGTGAAGAAATTCGCTGCGGGAACCAAGATCAGAGTCAAGTTCCCGATCTACGGCCGTCAGCAGCCTGTTTTCTGGTACATCAAGTATCAGGACGGCAGTGATGAGTGGAAGATCTGTGACCCTCAGGAGATCACGGCGAACGATCCGACATATTCAATGACGTGCACATTCGCTATGAAGAGGGGCGGCATAGAGGTTGACAAGGTGATCACATTCGAGAACGCTGTGCCAAGCGGCTATCTAAAGATCAGAATCGAGTGCGCCGACGGAAGCGTCCAAGCGGCGGCCGACACGAAGTTCGAGAAACGTGAGACCCCTTGGATAAGCAACAACGCTTACGGAGCTCCGTTCTATCTGGACAACGGCGGGCTGGACGGAGTCTATTTCTCTATTGAATGATTGAAAAGATAATCAATAAGTTGACTGGTTGGGCAGCGGGCATATTCCTATGTCTGCTGCCTTTCGCCGTGTCTGTGGAGTGTGACGCGGCCGCAGGAGACAACCGATGGTATTTCTCGCATTTCACCTCCTCGGACAGTGGGCTTTCGTTCAACAATGTCACGGCGGTCTCGCAGGATTCCAACGGGTTCATCTGGATCTCTACGGAGGATGGCCTCAACCGTTTCGACGGAACCTCCTTTGAGCGGTACTACAAGGAACAGCTTGGCGTCAACACGGACTTCATTACCTCTCTATGTCCTGATTCTGAAGGGAATATGTGGATAGGAACCGATGACGGTGTGACTTTCTACAGCCACCGTGACGACAGATTCTTTCCCATTGACAAAGTAAGTGACAAGGGGATGCCGATCAGCGGCAAGGTGACCCAGATCAGTATCGACCGTGACGGGACGGTCTGGATGTCGGTGAACGGACTTGGGCTGTTCTCGTATTATCCGGTGACCGGAGAACTCAAGAACTGGTTCACGGAAAACGGGCACACGGTACTTCCGGCCAACATCCGCTCGTTCTATATTGACGGCAACGGGGAATTCTGGCTGGCTTTGTATTTCTCTGATCTTTGGCATTCTGACGCATCTCTTGAGTCGATCGAGCCGGTTCGGCTGCAAGGCTGGAAATCCAACGATGACATTATGGCCATTGTCCGCAACCCGGCTGACAATTCGGTCTATCTGGCGGCTTGGCAGAACGGTCTGTGTGTGGCGGATTTGCGGAAAGGCACGTTCCGTACAGTGATTGAGAACCGTATCGGATTCAGACCTACCGACCTTGCTATGGATCGTGACAAGGGAATATGGCTTTCCACCACCGGAGGATTGTTCCGCTATGATTCCGTAAACGGGAGCGTGGAACGTTTCGGAAGCGGTCCCGAGGACAAATTCTCCTTGGCTGACGAGAACGCCACGGCGGTGTTCATCGATCGCTCCAACGGGCTTTGGGTGGGGACGCTGTCCTCCGGCCTTAACTACTCGGCCGAGTTCCAGAGAAATTTCGACAAATACTATCTCGCTGACAATGAGAGCCTGAAAGGATGCTATGTTATGGATATGGCGGACGACCGCAACGGCCGGATCTGGCTGGCCAGCGAGAAGAAGGGACTTCTGTACCTTGACACTTCGACCGGCCTTGTCCATTGCTACCGTTCCTCCAGCCTTCCGGAGTCGATCTTCTCCATTTGCTGTGATGCCGACAATGTCTGGCTCGGCTCCTGGTCGGGAATATTCAAGCTGGATCCCAAGTCCGGCAGTATCACAACCTACACCCGAGGCCTTAGGAATAACAGACAGAGGGACAACAAGATACACAAACTGTTCAAGACTTCCTCAGATGAGATACTTGTCGGAACGACACTCGGAATGCTTGAATATGATCCTGTCTCAGACGGTTTTGCGCCCGTGGATGGTTTTGAAGGGGTTTACGTTACCGGAATGACGGAATCCCTTGACGGAAATCTGTGGGTGTCGTCCTACGCCGACGGAATCTACAAGTACAGTCTCAGGGAAAAGGCCATTCTCGCACATTATGACTATGACGAGCAAGGAAGCCGTCACTTGCCTGCCAACAAGATAATGAGCGTCTATCTTGACGAGGACGGCAACCTGTGGGCCGGGTCATACGGAGCCGGCATAATGCGCTACGACAGGGATCGGGACACTTTTGAGACTTTCGATGATTCTGTCCTCAAGAACAACCGCATCGCCTTCTCGCTGATCCGTGACGAGGACGGAAGGGTCTGGGCAGCTACAAGCAAAGGACTTGTCTCTTTTGAATATCCTTTTGAGGACATCCGCTATTACACTGTCTATGACGGACTTCTGGACGAGATTGTGGACGGGCACACCGCCATCAGGACATCTGACGGCACGATGTACTTTTCCTCGCACAACGGCGTGATAAGCTTCAATCCACGCAAGTTCCACACGGACAACCGCATCCCTCCGATAATGCTTACGGATTTCTTCATCGACGGGAACGCCGTGAAGCCAGGGGCCGGATCGCCGATCTCCACCAACATCAATGAGACCGGAAGCATCGTGTTGACACACCGTCAGAACAGTTTCGGCTTCTCGATGGTTATCCTCGGATTCTCATCTCCGGCCAGCAACCGATGCTTCTACAAGCTTGAGGGCTATGACAAGGACTGGAACCATCTGGACGGCAGGTCTTTCCACTATTCGAACGTTCCGGCCGGAAAGTACAGGCTTCTGGTGAAGGGCATAGACGGCAACGGACTGTGGAACGATTCGCATCCACCGGTCCAGATTGTCGTCAAGGAGGTTTTCTACAAGACCACGCTGGCTTACATATTCTATGTGCTTTTCGCTCTCGGATTGGTTTGGGGAATAGTGCGTTACGCCTCATCCTCCGCCGTGAAGCAGGAACGCAAGCGTTCGGAAAAGGCCAAGAGGCAGCGTGAGGAGGAACTTTTCCACGAAAAGATGAGTTTCTTCTCAAGCATAATCCACGAGATCAAGACACCGCTCACCCTGATAAGGACACCTCTCGACAACATTATGGCGGCCGGAGGCCTTGAGGGTGAGACCTTGAAGGATCTGGAGGTGATCGGCAACAGCACGGACTATCTGGACAAACTTGTGAAGGAACTCCTTGACTTCATACGGATCGAGGAGCACGGATGGGTGCTGGAGTACAAGCAGGTGGACATCATCGAGAAGATAGGCTTCCTGTACTACAATTTCAAGGAGACGGCCAGAAGCCGGAACCTGAATATGTCCTTCGAGCACACGGAGGACAGGATAGTCATCAATGTCGATGAGGCTGGCCTTCTGAAGATGCTGAACAACCTGATTCACAATGCGGTGAAGTATGCCGAGACTTTTGTGGACATCAAAGTCTCACGGAAGGATGGTTTTGTGGAGGTCTCGTTTGTCAATGACGGACCGGCTATCCCGGCCGAACGCCGTGAGGAGATATTCAAGCCTTTTATCCAGTACAGCGCCGAGAGGCAGCCATATTCACAAAGTTTCGGGATAGGGCTTCCGCTTGCGAGGACCCTTGCCCAGATGCACGGAGGCTCGCTGACGCTGGAGGGAGGGGAATATACCGACTTCCTCCTGAGGTTGCCTGTCGGGACGGTCATCGAGGAGACACCGGAACCGGCCACAGAGGCCGGGAAGGCTGTGGAGAATGATGGGAAACTGACTGTCCTTGTGGTTGAGGACAACGTTGAACTCGCCGATTATCTTGTGCGCAAGTTGGGTGCGGAATATTCAGCTGTGACCGTTCCGTCCGCGGAAAAGGCCTTGGAACTGCTGGAAAGGAAGGATGTGGACATAATCCTCTCAGACATAGCCCTTCAGGGAATGAGCGGGATTGAATTGTGCTCGAAGGTGACTTCCGAACTGAACAGCTCGCATATTCCCGTTGTGATGCTTTCCGCCCTGTCCTCGTCTGATGTGAAGGTCAAGTGTATGGAGGCAGGGGCCAGCCTTTATATCGAGAAGCCTTTCAGCCTGGACTACTTGTTGGGCTCGCTGAGGGTGATCGCCGGCAAGAGAGAGTCGTTCCGGAACGCCCATCTGTCCGGCAAATCCGCCGTGGATCCGAACGAGTTCGCCATAACCAATACGGACTCCAAGTTCCTGAAATCGATGGAAAAGGCGATAATGGACAATCTGAGTGACCCTGAGTTCGGTCTGGAGCAACTGGCCGAGGCTATGATCGTGAGCCGCTCGACCCTTATCCGCAAGGTCAAGGGACTTCTGAACGTCACCCCTAATGAATATATCAAAGTGGTGCGTCTGAACGTCGCAGCCACGATGCTTTCCAACGGTGCCGACAGAATCAACGATGTCTGCTACGCCGTCGGATTCAACACTCCTTCGTATTTTGCCAAATGCTTCAAGAAGCAGTTCGGCCAGCTTCCGGCTGATTATATGAAGGAGCATCGGTTAGGTTGAAATAGAGAGGCAACCCGTTCAGTATTACCGGATGTTCCATCAAATGGAACTATTCTTCTATTCCAAATGCTGTTTTTTCAAGACTTTTGCAAAAACGTTTAGTAAGCGTTGAAAAATAAGTTGGTAAAGATTTGGCAGTATTTTCGAGGATAGATTTCTTTTGGAAGAAGGAGTGTGCCGGTGGCACAGGACTGATGAGAAAAGGAATATAGACCGAAAAGACAATCAAAGATTATCAAGTTATTTTTTAAGGATTACTTGGTTATTAACTGACCCGTAATATGATTGCACTAAAAAAATGCTTTTTGGCCGCAGTCGCTGCCATTATCAGCCTTGTTGCGTCAGCGCAACAACGAACAGTGAAAGGTACGGTCTTCGATGAGACATCCCAGCCTCTGGCCGGAGCGTCTGTCTCCGTGCCGAACACGATGCGAGGAGTCACCACGGACGGAAACGGACATTTTGAGATCCAGGCTTCCGACGGTGAGACCCTTTCTTTCGCATTTCTTGGCTACCTGACCAAAGATGTCAAGGTGGCCGGCAAGGATGTCATCAACGTGACCCTTGTCCCGGACTCAAACGAATTGGACGAGCTTGTCGTCATCGGTTACGGCACGCAGAAGAGGGTGAACATCACCGGAGCCGTCGCCACCGTCGATTACGCCAAGGAGGTGAAGTCCCGTCCTGTGACGAGCACCGCCCAGATCCTTCAGGGAATGAACGCCGGTCTGGCCGTGAGCCAGGCTTCCGGCCGTCCTGGCGAGGAAGGGCTTACGTTGAGGGTACGTGGTGTCGGGACATTGAATACCTCCAGCCCACTTGTCATTGTCGATGGTTTCGAGGGTTCGATAGCTAACGTGAATCCTGATGACATCGAGTCCGTCTCCGTGTTGAAGGACGCGGCCTCCTGCGCCATCTACGGAAACAGGGGAGCGAACGGAGTGATCCTTATCACCACAAAGGACGGAAGCAAGTCCGCAGGCAAGGTAAGCGTCACCTACAGCGGGATGATGGCCGTCAATGAGCCGGCCAACAAATTCAAGGTGGTCTCAGACTATGCCGACTATATGTCGTTTATGAACGAGTCCGCCGAGAACGTGGACGCTGTCCTTCCGTTCTCGCAGGCGATGATCGACCTCTGGAGGGAGAAGTCCAAGGATCCGAACGGAATCTCCGAGTCCGGCTACCCTAACTATGTGGCCTACCCGAACACCGACTGGATGGACGCGATCTATGAGAAAGGAATATACCAGAAGCACAACCTTTCCGCGAACGGCTCCAACGGCGGTACGAAATACCTGATCTCGATGTCCTACATCGACAACCCTGGAATCATCTCCAATTCCGGAGCCAGGAAATTCCAGCTCCGCGCCAACATCTCAAGCCAGATAACAAAGTGGCTGGAGGTCGGAACCAGAATCTGGGGCTACGAGCGCAGCAGCGAGCTGGCGGACTTCAACTTCGCCTATATGTCCCGCGCCATTCCGGGAATATACCCGTACTACGACGGAAAATATGGCTGGATGGAGAATCCAGAGCAAAGCACCCAGTGCCGCAACAACCTCTATTTCTTCGACAGGATGACCGGCTATGACAGGGCTCATTACATCAACGCCACTG
>CAVKYA010000054.1:0-3305 GCA_963660255.1 Bacteroidaceae bacterium
GGGATGGCTTTGACGCCAACGCTCAGGCTATCGGCCTTGTGAAGGCGGCGATTGAGTCGCTGACAGGTTCGATGGAGGAGAAACTCGCCGCGATTGAGAATGCGATCAAGAGCCAGACGACGGAACTGAGCGCGAAACTTGTCCTTATCGAGGCTGCCATCGAGTCCGGTTTCGCTGATAACAAAAAGGCCCTTGAGCTTGTGAAGGCTGCCATCGGATCTCTTGAGGGGACGGTAGAGACGAAAATGGAATCCATCCGGAAAGCGATCGCCAGACAGACGAAGAAGCTAGGGCAGAAGATGGCTCTCATCGAGGCAGCGGTGACGGAAGGTTTTGTAAAGACCGCCGAGGCTATCGATCTCGTTAAAGATGCGGTCGATGCTCTTGAAGGCACTGTTGAAGAGAAACTTGCCGCTATCAACGAGACGATAGGAAGCCAGACAAACAGCCTGTCCGAAAAACTTGCGGCGATCGAGGGCGCGATCCAAAGCGGCCTTGTCGGAGAAGACAGCACGTTAGGCCTTGTGAAGAAGGCTATAGATGCCTTGAACGCTACTGCGGGAACGGCGAATGAGAAACTGGACGCTATCAAGGATGCGATTAACTCGCCTACTTCCGGGCTTAATGTTAAGCTGGATGCCATAAGGGAAGCCGTGGCAAAGGGTTTGGTCAGCGTCACCGAGAAGCTGGATTTGATTCTGGAGGCGCTCGACGGTGCATCAACATACCATTTTACAAAAGATGAACTTCTTGAGGTAGGAGACGATTACTTGTTGGTTGACGCCGCTTTCTGGGAAGACAATCACGAGAACTATGAGGTGGTAAGGATACTTAAGGATTTGATTCCACTCTCTTTGCCACATAAATATAAGTTCTATTGGAAACAAGATTCCGGTAAGTATCCATTATCGGATTACGAGGACACAAGTTTTTATGGACCTCTTTGGTCGGAGGGCGGAATCCTGAGTGGCATATCGTCATCATTCGAGATAATTCTTGCAGCCGATCTTGAAATAGGGTCGCTCCGTCCTAATCTTCGTAGTGTGAATGCCCATCAGTGTTACTATCTTAAGAAAGTCCATAAAAGTTGCTACTATATGTTCCACGTGAAGGTCGGTAGCAGGGCTGCCGGCAAAAAACTTAAAGTGGAAAATATGAGAGATGCTGATGACTTCACAATAAAACCATACATAAAAGAAGATTATCTCGATTATAATCATAAGTCAGAAGCGGTGAAAACCTTAACAACAGGAGTTTGGGGATTTAGCGGATTGGAATATAAGCCTTATGATAAGGATGATAATTCCGTGAGTTTTATAATAGTCGAGGATAATTAATACCATTCGCTCCTTATGAAAAGATATTTGGCAATCATAATATTGGCGTTGTCCTCAGGCATCTTCGCCGACATCGGGGCGCAGGAGCGGGGGAGCGCGGCCTACCGTACCTCCACCTGGAGCCTCTATGCGGAGGGCGGCGCCACGATGGTGCACGGGCTGGGAATGTCAAGCGTGGACGCGGCGCCTGGTATGAATATATTCCCGGAGATCGGAGCCGGAGTGTCGTTCAACATCCGCCCGTGGATCCGGCTGGGAGTGAACTACGATTTCTCGAAATATGCCCGTGAGCAGCGGTTCTCCGAGTTCCAGCCTTTGGAGGCACCGGTTGGCGAGGGGACGCTTTCCGAGCGGTACGGAGGCCTTGCATATTCAAAGATGTGGACCCACTATCACGCCGCTGACTTGACTCTGGAGCTCAACATCATGGAGCTGTGGAGAAACCGTCAGGACAGACGTTTCAACCTTTATGCGGGGGCTGGTTTCGGCTGGCTCTTCGCCAAAGGGAACACCTACAATATCTCGATGGGCTATGAGCGTTGGAGCGAGGCGTACAAGGAAACGATAAACACTTGGCTGGATGCCGTGAACACCAGGCATAAATACAATGTAGGGTATGTTCCGATGCTGTTGTTCGCCGAGTTTGACATCAGTCCTGTGGTGACGGTAGGCCTGCAAGGCAACTACAAGCGACTTCTCGACAATAGCAGCGACAAAGCTCCAAAGGGCATCGGCACAGCATCAGTTGTCTTGCGGCTGAATATTAGCGGATCGTCAAGCAAATAGCCTCCATTATTGTGAGTCATAGTGGTCCGACAAACCTTAGCCACCCGCGGCTATAAGCGGGAGGGACCCAGGCAAAGCCTGGGAGGGACGACGTGCGAAGCACGGAGGGTTTGTCGCACCATTATGAATTACATTATTCTCTGAAGCCTTTGGAGGCGCGGAGGAGGTGGCGGAGGGAGCTGGTGAGCTCACGGGTCTCCTGGAGGAGATTCAGGTAGAGGTATGCCACAGTGATGTTCTCCTTGGTGGACTGCATCCTCTGCATCTGGGCCTCACGGGCATCCTCAAGGCAATCCTTCAGTTCCTCGGCCTCACGGCGGACCTCATCGACCTCGTCATAGGAGTCTGTCTGGAGAATCTTCTCGGTACGTCTCAGAAGGAACAGAACCGTGTCCCTCAACGGGATATATTCCTTGACCTGCTCTTGGCTCAGCGGTACGAAGTTGTTGTCAACGTGCTCCTCGCAAGGGTCGGCTATGCGCCTCAGGCAGTACAGAATCTCTTCGCAGGAGTTTCTTCCGAGATGGAACCAAGTGTTTTTCTCCATCGCGACCTCGGGGTCGATCCTGCGGAATCCCACCATCTCCTTGCGTCGGCTGTTCTTCAGCTCGTCCCTCTTGCGCCTCATCGTCTCCTCGGCCTTGTGCAGCATCCCGAGATCTTCCTTGATGAAACCATCGGTGATCTGGCGGAAGGTTGTGTTGACATATTCAAGGAAATCGGCCTGGCTGTCGGCTATGTGCTTGCTCAGGAGCGTCAGGATCTCGTCCTTGTCGGTGCTGAGCATCATTTGGTTGAATGTCACATCACCTTTTTCCTCCTCCGCCTTTTTCCTGTAGCGGATGTTGCTGCGGATGAGCAGGAAGATGGCGAGCGCCATCATTATGCAGGCGGCCACGAAGCCTCCGAGGTGCATCAGCATCGCCACGAGGAAGCAGAGGATGAAGGCCGCTCCGGCGGTGATGAACCAACCACCGATGACAGAGACGACTCCCGTGACTCTATAGACGGCACTCTCACGTCCCCAGGCACGGTCGGCCAGTGAGGAACCCATCGCCACCATAAATGTGACGTAAGTGGTTGAGAGCGGGAGCTTGAGGGACGTTCCGAGGGCGATCAGCAGACCGGCCACAACCAGATTGACCGTGGCTCTGACCTCATCGAAGGCCGCTCCTTCCGGAA
>CAVKYA010000054.1:3347-11540 GCA_963660255.1 Bacteroidaceae bacterium
TGACGTTGTCCGGCACGACATCCTTGAAGAAATTGGCGGTGTTGTTCGAGAATCTTACCAGAACCCTCGCGATCTTGGAGGAGCCGAACATCTCGTCTCCTTCACTTTGGCGGGAAAGATCGACAGAGGTCTTGATCACGTTGCGGGCCTTCTTCGAGGTCGCGAGCGAGAAGACCATAATGGCTCCGGCGGCGATGAGGAATATGAGCGGACTCTTCGCCGGCTCATCCAGAGACGACATCATAAAACTGCTTGGATCAGTGGCTCCGCTGGAGGCGTAATCGACGTAGGATGAATATCCCGCCAGAGGCACTCCGATGAAGTTGACAAGGTCGTTGCCGGCGAACGCCATAGCGAGGGCGAACGTGCCCATCAGCACCAGAATCTTGAACACATTGACCTTCAGGAAATAGAGGATCTGCATCAGGACTGTGGACGCGAGGAAGCATATTCCCAGAATGGTGAGAGTGTGGCTTTGGATATATTCGTAAATTTCAGGCGTGACGAAGGACATACTTTTGATGCCCTTGAACAACATAAAGTAGAAGATGGCTGTCGTGGCGATGCCTCCGAATATTCCGATCTTCCACTTGAGGTTCTTCTTATAGGTGAATGTGAAGACAAGTCGGGAGATGTACTGGAGCACTATTCCGAAGAAGAACGCTATGGCGACGGAAACGAATATTGCCATAATCATTCCGAGCGCCTTTTCCGTGTTCATCAGGTCGCCTATCGTGAGTCCGGTCGTGTCGTTGGCAAGTTTCAGCAGGACGAAAGCGGTGGTGCCGCCAAGCAGCTCAAACACAAGGGATACCGTGGTCGAGGTCGGCAGTCCGAGGTTGTTGAATATGTCGAGCAGGATGACATCCGAGACCATCACGGCGAGGAATATGAACATCAGTTCCTTGAATGAGAACATCGCCGGATGGAATATTCCGTGCCTTGCGACCTCCATCATTCCGTTGCTCATCGTCGCGCCCAGGAACACTCCGACGGCGGCCACGATGATGATTGTCCTGAACTTGGCCACTTTCGCGCCTATCGCTGAGTTCAGGAAGTTGACAGCGTCGTTGCTGACTCCGACCATCAGGTCGAACACCGCCAGCACGAACAGGAACACCACAAACACAAGGTAAATCTCACTCATAATTTTTCTCTGCTATTACGGACGCAAAATTCACCATAAAATGTTACCGGACGGTTGCAACCGTGTTACATTTCGGTTACAATCGGTCGTTGGTTTGGGGCTTTGTCGCTTCGGTGCTTCGACAGGCTCAGCAACCGAAGCATCGTAGGTCAGTCATTGAACTTGTAGGCCGCTCACTGAGTTATATTCCGGTCACTGAGCCTGTCGAAGTGACCTTTATAAACATAAACAAAAATCCCCCTGAAAATATTCAGAGGGATAGGTAAATGTCCTTGCTAAAGCGAAATTACTATTTCGCCTTTCCTTGTTTGGCGACCGCTTCCTGCTTTCGCTTGAGCTCCTCAGGATCTGCGAGATAGTAATCCTTCACGAGGTTGAGGTTGTCATCGAACTCAAAGACATAAGGAGTGGCGGTAGGGATGTTCAGACCGACGATGTCAGCGTCAGAGATTCCCTTGAGGTGCTTCACGACACCACGGAGGCTGTTGCCGTGAGCCACGACCACGATGTTGTCGTGCTGCTTGAGGGCAGGGAAGATCTCGCACTCCCAGTAAGGCATAACACGCTCGATGCAGTTCTTGAGAGCCTCTGTGCGAGGGATGTACTGATCAGGGACGAGGGCGTAGCGAGGGTCCTTGGTCGCGCTGTTTGGATCATCCTCAGGAAGGTTGTGCGGAGCCACGTCGAAGCTGCGGCGCCAGATGAGCACCTGCTCGTCACCGTACTTCTGGGCGGTCTCGGCCTTGTTGAGTCCCTGAAGCATTCCGTAGTGCTTCTCGTTGAGCCTCCAGGTCTTCTTTACAGGAATCCAGTCGAGATCCATTGCGTCAAGGACGTTGTTGAGGGTCTTGATGGCTCTCTTAAGATAAGATGTGTAGGCGACCTCGAAGGTGATGCCGGCCTCTTTGAGGGCCTTTCCGGCGTCGAGGGCTTCCTGGACGCCCTTCTCGCTGAGGTCAACGTTGGTCCAGCCTGTGAACCTGTTCTCCTTGTTCCACTGGCTTTCGCCGTGACGGATAAGTACTATTCTTTTCATATTCCTAAAAATTTTGGTTTCTACTTTTTATGTAGTCGCTTCGATGCTTCGACAAGCTCAGCAACCGCAAGCTCAGCAACCACTTACTTCCGGTCACTGAGCCTGTCGAAGTGACCATTCGGTTTTTCAGGGCTTCGGTGCTTCGACAAGCTCAGCAACCGAAAAACCGGGCTGCAAATTTACATCATTATTCCGATTCGTCAAATTGGTTGCCCATAATCATAAGCAGCTTGTCCCCGACCTTGAGCTTGACCGAACCGTCCGGAACGATCAACTCGCCGTCCCTCTTGATCATCACGACACGTGTCCCCTCTGGTAACGCAACCTCCTTAAGTGTGTCTCCCGCGGCGAGATCCGTCTCCGTCAGTCTGTGATCCATCAACTTCCCGGCCTCCTCCGGAATCTCGATTCCGAATGTCTCCGGAGCCTTCTCCTGAGGCAGGGCAAGGTTCAGTTTGCGCGCCACCGCCGGGATGCTCATTCCCTGGATCAGCATGGAAACCATTGTGATGAAGAAGACGATGTTGAATATCTGGCTTGAGCCCGGAATGTCGGCCACGACAGTGAATATCGCGAAGATGATCGGCGTGGCGCCTTTAAGACCCACCCAAGAGATGAATACCCTTGCCCTGAACGACAGTCTTCTGAAAGGAAGAAGCGAGATGAACACAGCCAGTGGTCTGCCGATGAAGGTCATAAATATTCCTATGAGCAGGGCCACAGGAGCCACGGACAGCATCTCCTTAGGGTTGACGAGAAGTCCAAGCGTGAGGAACATCCCCATCTGCATTAACCAAGTGACGGTGTCGCTGAACCGGAAGACCTCCTTCTTGTGAGCCATAGGCTTGTTGCCGATGATCACTCCGGCGAGGTAAATCGCAAGGAATCCGTTGCCGTTCACAAGTCCGGTGATCGAGTAGATAAAGAATCCGATGCTCAGCACGAGGATGGCGTAGAGCGACGCTCCGTTCAGTTTCAGTTTGCCTAGAGCCCATGAGAACGCGCGGCCTAAGCCCACACCCATGATCGCCCCGATTCCAAGCTGCATCGTGAATGTCAGCAAGGCGTTGCCGATCATCCGAGGGTAGTCGATGTCAATTCCGGAGGCCGGCTCGAAAAGCTGCTGGGCGCACTGGATGAGCACGACGGTGATGACGTAGGCCATCGGGTCATTGGAACCGGACTCCAGCTCAAGGACAGGCTGAAGGTTCTCCTTCAACTTCATCTTGGCGTTCCTCAGGATGTTGAACACTGACGCTGAGTCTGTTGAGGACATCACGGCGGCCAACAGGAAACACATCACGATCGACATTCCCTCGGAAAGGTGGCCTACCCTTGTCAATAGATAGATGAATCCTCCCGTGAACAGGGCCGTCAGGAACACCCCGACTGTGGACAGCACGATTCCCTCTTTCAAGACAGGTTTTATCGTGTCGAATTTCGTCTCAAGACCGCCGCAGTACAGAATGACGCAGAGCGCGATGGTACCGATGAACTGCGCTATGTGGAAATTGTCGAAGGCAAGGCCAAGTCCATCGACTCCGAAAGCCATTCCGACGACGATGAACAGGAGCAGGACCGGGATTCCGAACTTGAATCCGGCCCGGCTGATGAGTATCGCCGTGAAAATCAGGATGGATCCGATGAGGAGTATATTCTCAGGGGAAAACTGTATCATATAATTATTCTGTGTTTTTGTTCATAGTCGCGGCACCAGTCCTGCAACGGACAGTCCGGGCATTTCGGGCTCCTGGCCGTGCAGGTGTACCGTCCGTGGAGGATCAGCCAATGGTGTGCCCTTGCCCTCAGCTCCGCCGGAATGTACGTCTCCAGTTCTTTCTCGACAGCCTCTACCGTCTTCCCGTCCGACAGTCCCATCCTGTGTGAGACACGGAAAACGTGCGTGTCAACGGCTATGACCGGTTTGTCATAGATCACGGAGGCGAGCACGTTTGCCGTCTTTCGTCCGACTCCCGGAAGTGTCATCAACTGGTCTATGTCCGACGGGACTTCGCCGGCATATTCCTCCAACAATTTTTGAGCCATTCCGATGAGGTGCGCGGCCTTGCTGTTGGGGTAGGAGATGCTTTTGATCACCGCCAGCACTTCCTTGAATGACGCGGAGGCCATATCCTCTGGCTTCGGGAACTTTCTGAACAGTTCAGGCGCTACCATATTCACCCTTTTGTCCGTGCATTGGGCGCTTAAAATCACAGCCACAAGCAGCTGGAAAGGGGATTCGTAGTGTAGTTCCGTCCGGACTTCCGGCTGGTTGGCCAGGAACCAGGATAATATATGATGGTATCTGTCTTTTTTCAGCATAGCCTTAGATGGTCAGGGCAAGGTCTATCACTTCATCATTGAGATTCTCCTTGCACCTCTCGTCCTTGCAGACGAAGACCCGGCCGGGATATTTCTCGAATATGGTTCTGTTGTGAGTCACCATCACGATGGCGGTGCCGTCCTCCTTGTTGATTCCGGTCAGCAGACGCAGGATTCCGTCGGCGGTCTCGTTGTCCAGATTGCCGGTCGGCTCGTCAGCGATGATGAGCCTTGGTCTGTTCAGCAGGGAACGGGCGATGGCGATGCGCTGCTGCTCGCCTCCGGAGAGCTGATGGGGCATCTTGTGCGCCTTGTTTTCCATACCGACATCGGCGAGCACTTCGAGGATCCTTTTGTCGATCTCGTTACGGTCCTTCCATCCTGTGGCTTTAAGAACGAACTCCAGATTGCTCTCGACTGTCCTGTCCATCAGCAGCTGGAAGTCCTGGAACACGACCCCGATCCTGCGTCTGAGATAAGGAATATCCTTGTCCCTCAGTCCGTTCAGCTTGAAGCCGCAGACCTCGCCGGAGCCCTTCTCAAGAGGGTTCTCGCCGATCATCGTGCGGATGATCGAAGTCTTGCCGGTTCCGACCTTGCCGACGATGTAGATGAAGTCTCCCGGAAATATGTCCATATCAAGCCCGTAGATCACGGTGCTCTCCCCGTTCACGATGTCCGCGTCCTTGAATGAGACCAGCGGCTCGCTTTTTGATGCTGATAGCGCGTTCACTTCCATAGTAACGCAAATATACTTTATTTTTCGGGTATATTTAAGTAAATTTGTAGAATATTTTTCGTTGATGAAAATGATTGGAAACTATATGAAAAGCAAACTTGCGGCGGCGCTTCTGGCGGCGCTGTCACTTGGAGCGGGAACGGCCGTGTCGGCGCAGGAGCCAGGATCTGACCAGTATCGTCTCGCCACCGAACTCTATGGACACGGAATGTTCGAGAGGGCGGGAAGCATATTCGGAGAAATCTATGCCGGGACAGGGGATGTGACCGCCGGCGGCTATGAGGCCCTTTGCTCCGTGAGGCTTCAGGAAGTCGGGAACGAGACCTTGGCCGATGAATATATCGCCGCGCACCCGTATTCCATCCTCGTGCCTCAGATTCATTTCTACAAGGCCCTTAATCTATTTGACAGACAGGAATATAAGGCTGCCGCCGCCGAGTTCGGCAAGGTGCCGGAGAAAAGGCTGCCGTCCGACCTGGTCGCTGAATATGCCTTCAAGCAGGCATATTCATACTTCGAGATTGGGGATCTGGCGAAGGCCAAGTCCTTGTTTGAGAAGTCCGAGAAGAGGGTTCAGTCGGACTACACCGCGCCGTCGAGATATTCATTGGGCTACATCAACTATTCCGAGAAGAATTTCGACGAGGCGTTCGACTGGTTCGAGAAGGCGGCGAGAGACCCTCGTTTCACTGAGATGTCCAATTCCTATATGGTCGAATGCCGCTTTATGAGGAAAGACTATTCCTACGTCCTGAAAAACGGCGTCAAGGTTTATGATAACGCCCCTAAGGAGCGTCAGAGGCATCTCGCGAGGATCATCTCCGAATCCTATCTGGCCAAGGGCAACATCGCCAAGGCCAAGGAATATTATGATGTGGCAAGGAGCGGGGACAATGATATGGACCGCAACGATTATTTTTACGCCGGTTCGCTTCTCTATGCCACCGAGGACTATAAGGGAGCCATCGAGAACTACTCTCTGATGCGGAACAGGACCGACTCGATCGGGCAGATCGCGAACTACAACCTGGCCTACAGCTACATCAAGACGGGTAATAAGGTCGCCGCCCTCGACGCTTTCAAGGACGCTTCGCAGCGTTCGTTCAACCCTGACATTCAAGAGGACGCGCATTTCAACTACGCCAAACTGTCCTTCGACCTGAACCACAATCCGTCGGTCTTCAACGATTACCTTTCCAAATATTCCGACAAGAAAAAAGGGGAGAGAATCTACAGCTATATGGCGCTTGCGTCACTCTACAGCCACGACTACGCCGGAGCCGTGGAGGCATATTCCAACATAGATATGTTGGACAAAGACCAGAAGGCCAACTATATGAAGGCCAATTATCTGCGTGCCGAGCAGCTTGTGGAGACAGGCTCCTGGAGGGACGCTGTTCCTTTCCTCAGGGCTTCGTCGTTCTATTCGGATAGGCGTTCTCCATTCTCCCAGCTTTCGAGGTACTGGCTCGGCGAGTCCTATTACCGCAGCGACCAGTTTGACAAGGCTCTGGAGACTTTCAAGGACCTTTACAACAACTCCGCCCTTGAGGGCAAGACGGAAGGCCGGCTGATCCCTTACGACCTGGCTTACTGCTACTTCCGTCTTGGTGACTACGACAACGCCGCCAAATGGTTTGATGAATATCTCCAAGGCCGCAATCTGGCCGAGGGAGAGGACGCCGCCGTGCGCCGCGCCGACTGCGACTTCATCCGCAAGGACTACAAGACCGCCGTCACTGAATATGAGGAGGCCCTCAAGCGTTTCCCGTTCAAGGACAATCTCTATCCGAACTACCGAGCCGGAATCGCCTACGGGCTTATGGGGGATATGAACGCCAAGATCGGAGCTCTTTCCAAGGCTCTGAGCGCCAGCCCGTCCGTGGAATATTACTCTGACGCTATGTTCGAGCTCGGAAGAGCCTACGTCGCCGCCGGCAGGAACGATGACGCTGTCTCCGCTTTCACGAAACTCCGCTCGTCCACCAAGGACAAGACCATCGTGGCCCGCTCCCTGATCGAGCTTGGAATGATCTCAAGGAATATGTCCGAGTACGACCAGTCCCTTGGCTACTACAAGCAGGTCATCACCGAGATGCCTGGCACTGAATATGCACAGGACGCCCTTCTTGCCATCGAGTCGATCTACCAGTCGCAGGGACGCACGGACGAGTACATTGATTTCGCCGACAAGGCCGGTGTGATCAAGGACAAGTCCGACAGCGAGAAGGAGACGATGTACTTCAACGCGGCCGAGCAGGTGTTCCTCACGGAGAACTACGGCAAGGCTCTGGCTTCGCTCCAGACCTATCTCGAACGCTATCCGTCTGGTCAGAAAGTTCCTGAGGCTGAGTTCTACATCGCTGAATGTTACAGGAACACGGGCAAGAAGGAACAGGCCTGTGACTGGTACAGAAAGTCTATGGAGAAAGGCGAGGGATCGGCGTTCGCCGAGACTGCCATGTTGAATTTCTCAAGGCTGTCGTACGATTTGCAGCGCTACAAGGACGCGTTCGGAGGCTATTCCTCTTTCCTTGAGGACGCTAAGATCGAGAATAACAGGCACACGGCGAGAGTCGGGATGATGCGTTCGGCTTACAAGGCAGGTGACTGGGCTTCGGCTAAGTCTTGTGCCGACAAGGTGAAGGCTGACGGAAAGAGTACGGCCGCCGAGATCCGTGAGGCTGACTACTTCAAGGCCAAGTCGTTGCTTTCGATGAACGAGCGCGAGGCCGCGTTTGAGATATTCGCAAGCCTCAGTTCCGCTCCGTCCACCGCCGAGGGTGCCGAGGCCGCTTATATGATCATTCAGGACGCCTGCGACCAGGGTAAGTATGACACCGTTGAGAAGAAGGTCTATGCCTTCGCCGAGAAGGCCGGTGACCAGAGCTACTGGCTTGCGAAGGCGTTCATCACCCTTGGGGACTCGTTCGCCGAGCAGGATAATCT
>CAVKYA010000055.1:0-11389 GCA_963660255.1 Bacteroidaceae bacterium
TCTTCCATCGCGGTGTCATATTCCTCGCTCTTGATGGAAGCCATTCTGGCGTCCAAGGTGCGGCTGACAACCTTTCCGCCTTTGACAACAAGTTTGATGTCGGTGACACCGGCGTTCTGTCCGGTCCGTCCGCAATCCAGAACCACCACGCTATCGGCGCTCATCACCTTGTTGGCGTGGTCGTGGCCAGTGACGAGGAAATCAACTCCCTTAAGGCTCTTGAACAGGTCAAGTCCCTGTTTCTCAAGGCTCTGCCCGTCGCCCTTGCCCATAGCCGTATGAGCCACGACAATCACGACCTGAGGCTTTTCCTTGGAGCGAACCTTGTCCACATCCTCTTGAACCAGAGGCAGAAGCGACTCGAAACGAAGGCCAGAGACGCTGCTTTCATCCATCAGCGAGGCGTTGGCGGCATTGGTGTAGCCCAAAACCGCGACCTTGACTCCTCCTTTCTTTATTATTGAATATGCCGGGAAATATGGCTTGCCGTTTCTGTCGGACAAGGCGTTGCCGGCCAGAAGCGGGATGCCTTCCTTCTTCATCTCTTTGGCGACACGGTCATAGACACGATGGCCGGCCTCGAAATCGGAATGGCCCGCCGCAACAGCGTCGTATTTCATATAGGAAGCCAGACGTGGATAGAGATGAGCGGAAGTAGTGTCCACATAGTTGTAGTAGAACGGGGCACCGCTTCCGAAGAAGTTGTCTCCGGCGTCTATAAGTATGACATTGTCAGCGCCTTTTGCCTTGCGGATTCCGTTCACGAACTCGCTTTGCGCCATCAGGGAGCCTCTGGCCTTGCCGCCGTCCTCTATCGGTTTGGCGAACCAGTAGCCGTGGCCGTCACCGGTGGAGACCACCGAAAGGTTGTACTCTCCATCCTTCAAGGTGGAGCAGGCCGAAAGGGCCAATGCGGTCATCGCCGCTATGATTGGTTTTATCTTCATCTAATGAATATGTTTGTGTTTTTCCGGTCGCTGAGCCATCGGTTGCTGAGCTTGTCGAAGCAACATCGCATTCCAGTCCGTCGCTTCGACAGGCTCAGCGACCGATTAGTAATCCCGTCGAACCACGGTTGGTGAGTTTGGGGTCCCTGAGCCTGCCGAAGGGGCATTGTGACTTGCCCGTCGCTTCGACAAACTCAGCGACCGATGGTTCTACTTCTGGTTCTGAAGGGCGGCGTTGACACGGGCGAGAAGGTACTCGTAGTGAGCCTTGTCCTCGGACGGAGCCGATGACCTGCGGGAAGCGGCCAGAGCCTCGACCTTGTTCAGGAACACGATCCGGCATCCGTCACTCTCATCGATCGTCTGGACACTCACGCTTTTCTGGTAAGAGCCCTTGCCCTCGCCGAGGCAGACATCATCGTAGCCGCACCACATCGGCTCGGCGGCATATTCATCATCAATAGAGTCTTCCGTCAATGTCTTGGAGAGCAGTGACTTGACATCCTTCGCGGAAGCGGTAAGGACTTCCCTTTGGAGAGTCTTTTCCTCGGAGGTCAGTTTGCGTCCGGCTATCGAGGAAGCGAACAACTCATTGTAAAGGTCGTCATAATATTCCTTGACAGTGTAAGGCTTGCCGTTGCCCGGAACCACGGATGCCAGAATGACATTCGCCGGAACTGTCGAGGCCAGAGTCTTCGCCACCTGAGCGCAGATCTTGTTGGACTGCGGGGTCGCCAACGGAAGGTTCGATGTCACATCCGCGTCGTTGATCCACGAGGACGCGCGGAGCTGGCCGACAACCCATTTCAATGAAGCCTTCTGAACCTTTTTGGAAACCGGCACAGATGGCTTGACCGAAGAGCCATCCTTGACGTTGTTCAGGTATATTCCTCCGACCTGAGCCATCACATTATTGATGTAGCGGTAGTACTGGTTCGTCAGCTGGATGTAGAGATCGTTCCTATGAGAGAAGTCGATGTCCTCGCTCCCGATCCACTCATTCATCTTAGGAAGGATGTACTTGAGGTTCTTGATGCCGTAGTCGCTGGACTTGATCGGATCGTCACCGAGATCCTCTGTCCTTGCGCTCGGGTCATAGGAGCCGTAGCTGGCGTTTCCGGAGACCTGCTGCGCCCCATAGCGGTAAAGCGGATCGCCGACTTTCTCGTCGATGATCTTCTCCGCGATGGAATATTCCTCCCAGATGTCCTTGGCCCCGATCACCGGAGTGTAGAGCCACTTGATGGCATATTCATCATAAACTCCGAGGGACGGCGGCACGAGTTTCACGCCCTTGTCCTGAGGCTGAGCCACATAGTTGAAGCGGGCATAGTCCATAATCGATGGAGTCGTGCCGTACTTCGCCGTGAAAGCGGCGTTTCTCAAAGAGTCTGTCGGGTAGGCCGAAGAAGCCCCCATATTGTGCATAAGTCCCAGAGTGTGACCTATTTCGTGAGAAATCACATAGACCATCGACTCGTCGATGATGTCCTGTGGCATCTTCACCGCGCGAACCTTCTCGTCCACCTGCGAGGTCTGCACAAAACGCCAGTTGTTGATGAGCTTGATGACATCGTTATAGACCAGCACGGAGGCGTTCAGGATCTCACCGGTCACCGGATCCACCCAAGACGGCCCCATAGCGTTCATCGTCGCGTCAGGGACATACCTGATGCATGAATATTTCAGATTGTCCGGATCGAACTGTGGATCCTCCTCCGCAGTCGGGAAGTCACGCACCTGCATCACATCCTTGAGGCCGATAGCCTCAAAGGCATTATTCCAGGCAAGAACACCCTTTTTGATCGGAGCCTTCCAAGCCTCCGGGAACGAATTGTCCACATACCAGACAATCGGATTCTTCACCGTGACTTTCTGACCATTCAGCCAAGCGGTCGTGTCAGAGAGCTCAAGTCTCCAGCGGGAAGCGAGCACATAGCCCTTGAACCCGTCCTCGGCTGAGGTGAGGTTGTACTTGACACTTCCCTCTCCCGGGCCTACAGGGAACACGCCTATCCTCGAATCCTGCACGCGGGCCGGCATCGGATTCTCCGGAAGAAGCATAAACGAGACAGTATAGGCCATCGAGCCCGACCCTACCTTGCCTTTGAGCATCAGGAATGTCTTCGTGAAATCCACATTGGAATGCACCTTCACGGAAGCGTTGTCACTGAACGCCTTGAGATCACTGAACCACGTCGATTTCTCGTCGGCTGCCTTTGTGAGGGTGAAATCCTTTCCCTTAGGTGCGACCGAATTGATGAGCGGAGTCACCTCGAAGATAACCTCCGAGCTGTCCTTGCTTGTCGCCTGCACGGCGATCCTTCTCAAGACCTTAGGAATATAACTGCGCTCAATGGCGGCCTGCATCCCTGGGTCGGAACTCGTGGCATTGGTTCCCGGAACCGTCAGCACCACAAGGCTGTCCTTCAGATCAATCTGGAAATATGTAGGTTTCACATACTTATGTCCGACGTTCAGGTAAGCCGGGTTGCTGGTCGCCGTGATAGTGCTGCCCACAAGCATCCTGCGCCCCATCATATTCTTTGGGAAGCCCATATAGATCTTGTCCTTGGACGTGCGGTAGAGGTTGAAAGTGTTGCTGCGGGCTGAATCGGTGACATCCTTCATCAGTTTCTCGTAAGGGGTCTGCTTCTTCTTGGGAGCCGGTTTCGGCGCCGCCACAGCCTCAGTCTGAGCCTTTTTCTTCTTTTTCTTAAACACGGACGCTGCCGCGTCTGTGGACGGAACCAACAGCGCGGCGGCGACCAAAGCGAGGATAATACTCCTTTTTGTCATAGTTGTATTTTGATTGTTATTGATTATCAGTTTAGTTCACTCGATATTTATACATAACCGAGACAGGATCCCAGAATATGCCCTCGTAGGATTTCACGAGCGAGTCGTCCGAGAATCTGTAAACGTACAGGCTGCCTTTTTTCTCACCGGATCTGGACGGGTTGTAGGTAGCGATGTAAAGCAGATCCTCGCCATTGTCACCCTTGTCTTTGCCAAGGAAATTGGTGGCGATGTCCCGGATCTGTTCTCCAGCCGGAAGGGTGATCGCCGGCTTTGAGACCGGAGCGCTGATCAGAGACCAACGGTAAACGGCATTGTCGTAGACATAGTACACATCAGCGGAATGCTTGGTGTTCAAGAATTTGCAGTCGCTGTCCATCTTCAGGTCATCTGTCGTGAACGTGACTGTGCTGCCCCAAGTCTTGATTGCGCCCGAACCTCCTATGCCATCGGTGTTCTTGATGACATATTCAGAGGGATTCGTCTTGCTTCTGAACAGGACATAAAGGGAATTGGACGACGCGGTGCGAAGAGTGGCCATATTCACAACCTCATAGCCGCTGAGTGTGTAATAGACGGTTCCGGCGGAAGCGGTCCTCCTGACGGCGAGACTGTCGGAATTGCGGAAATAAGGCGAGCGGATCGTCGCGTCGTTGGCAGTCTTGCGAGAGACTCCGCCAAATATGCCGGTCATCGGCTTGATGTCAACCATATCAGTGTAGTCGCCCATCATCATATCGTAGCGGTAGATGTGTGAGTTCTCGCCAAGGATGAACGCCGCGAACCCGGATGTCGAGGCCAATTCACCACCGAAAGCCTTGAATCTGGAGCCAGCCGAAAGCATACTTGACTTCTTGAACAACTGGAAGGTCTTGGCCTCCATATGCCACATCGTGCCGTTCTCGTCATTGGTGGCGATCAGAAGGCCGGAATAGTCCACCTTCTTGACAGTGGCGTTGGACATAAACAACTGGGCACCGTTCCTGAGGGTCTGTCCAGGGTTGATTGACGAGAACACGTCAGGGTACACCTCCTGCTTCCCGGCGGAGGCCTCCTCGGAGGTCAGCGTCTTGATGAACGTCAGGTGTCCGTCTCCGGATTCCCCGTTGCTAAGAATGGTGACTCCCTCGTCGTAACCAGAGTTCACGTTCAATGTGAAGTACTTGTACTGGATGCTTTCCCCGTTGTCAGCCCGGAGCCTAAGGATGAAAGTACCTAATTTGGTGAAGGTATAGTCAATTGTGGGAGTGGTCGAGACCTTTTCGATCGTCCCGGTCTTGAAGATGTGGTCGGCAACCGTCTTGCCATCAGCCGGCTGGCCGTACGACCATTCGTAGGAGACCTCACGATCACTCGTGACAGTGAGTCCCTCGTATTTCAGTTCCACGCCAAGGTCGGCGTTGATCGTGTCGGAAGCCGCCTTGAACTCGATCGGCGCAAGGTCGATGGTGTCTCCTTCGTCGATCTTCCAGCAGGAGGACACAGCCACTGAGAGCAGAGCCACCGCTGACAAAAATTGGAATATTCTTTTCATTTCTTAATTCTCCGATTAATTGAGAAAACCATATGTGCCGCTGCGCGGGTCGCCCCAGCCGACGCGGTTGTTGATGTTGACCTTGTCGCTGCCCATAACCTCGAAATTAGGATCATCAGGATGCTCGCTGTAATACTTTTCGTAATATTCATACAGAGGGCAAAACACCAGGCTTGCCCAGGCCGACATATAGGTCTGACGCCAGAATTTCAGCATATTGTTGTTGTCAGAGCTCGGCTCGGCGTCGAGGTTCTCACCGTAATGCGCGACACAATATTCATAGAAGACAGGATTGGTCTCGGCGGTCTTGTGAAAGAGATCGAGGAGCATCCTGAACTTGTCCGGATAGAAGTTGCCAAGGTCGTAGTCCCAACCAGGTTCGGCTTTGGCGGTCGGCTTCCACCAGGATGGACAGGCCGGATCACCGTCATTGACATAGACCTGAAAGTCCGGTGTCTTTATGCTTTGAGAGCTTGAACTGTCCGCAGGAAGCGGCTCAAAATTCTCAAACGGGACAAGTCTGAGGTGAACTCTTACATACGCTCCTTCCTTCATCTCAGGCTGACGCTTCAGTCTCACCGAGACCGTTGTGGAGGTCGCTCCGGCAGGAAGCACACAGTCCCCCACCTCGAAATCAACTCCTTCCCTTGCCGAGATCACCGGATAGGTGATGCCGCCGAATGCGATCGTGTCGCCCTCTTCGCTTGGGACGCTCTCCACCTTGAAAGGCCTGTCCTGATCCGATACCGTTCCCATAATATAGACAGGAGCCTCGACATCAATCTCATCGTCCGCCAGAAGGGCGAAGGACTTGATCAGAACCTGTTGCCTGTCCTGAAAATAGATGTGGTCATTCTGGTCGGTGTCGTACATTATCCACGTCCCGTTGCAGGAGGTGAGGGAAAGCAGAGCCGCGATGACCGGATATATTATCTTTCTCATATTCATTTAATTATTAATATTTTTCCTCGCATCAAGTTCATCGTCCGGAACCGTCAGCGTGTAGGTGGACGCAAGGTCACCGTGGAGGGTCTTGCCGGACACCGTCGTGATGTCCTTCTTCTCCTTCTTCATATCCATCCAAGTGAGTCCCTCGCAGTAGAATTCCCTCTGGCGCTCCTCGAAAAGCAGGTCACGTGTCAGTGCGGTGCCTGCCTCCTCGAAGGTCTCGCGGCCTCTGGATTTCAGAACCTCATCGAAATACTTCACAGCCTTAGCAGGATCCTTGTCGATGTTTGCCTCAGCGACAATGTAATACATCTCCGGAAGCCTCACGACATCGTAGCCCAGAATCGACTTTCCGCTATAGGAATTCTCACCGGAAATGAAGCAGTTGTTCACAAGCTTGCGGCAGAGTGAGGACGAAACATCAAACCAAGCCGAAAGTCTGTAATCAGTAGCCGCTCCGCTGTCTTTCTCGTAGATCGAAGCGTAACCGGACGCAAGGACAAGAGATGAAGACGCACCCGAGCCGTTGATGTTCAGTTTCTTCATCATCGTGCTCTCATTGTTGATGTAAAGGCCGAAAATCGTCTCGTTAAGGTCAAGGGTTCCGTTGTCCGGCTGCACGAAGGCGCTGGCCGGACGGAAGGAGAACTTGCCGCTGGAGATCACCTTCTCGGCGTAAGCCTCGGCGTTGTCCATATCGTTCATACTCCAATATACCCTCGCGATCAAGGCCTGCACGGCGTAAAGGTTGATGTGGGCGATTCTGGCATCTGTGAAAGCCAATGCCGTGTTATCCCTTCCTGCGGGAACAAGGGTCTCATCCTCAGCGAGATATTCCTCAGCCCTCTTCAGGTCGTCAAGAACATTCCGGCACACCTCGTCGTAGGAAAGGAGCGGCGAGATGTCGAATGAATATTTCGTCACGTATGGAATCGTGGTCTTCTTCTCGCTGTCGGAAGCCCAGTACGGAGGGCCGAACAACTTGAGTACCTCGTAGTGGACAAATGCCCTCAACGCCAACGCCTCACCGAGATAGAGACGGGAATGCTTGTAGGTGTCGATGTCGTCCTCGGCGTGCTCCACAATATTGTTGATGTGGTTGATGGCCGCGTAGGCATCCTTCCAGATCTCCTTCTTTGTGGAAGTCGAGCCGCTGGAGGTCATCTCGCCCTCGGCCAGCTCGGCGTACTTGTAGTCCGAGGTGGTGAAGTTCTGGCTCATAACCTCCGGAAGGACAATCAGATGCTGTCCGTAAAGGTTGGTGCCGGTCAGTTCGCTGTAAACTCCGTAGAGCGCGTCCTCATATTCCTCGGCCGTCTCGAACATATTGATTTTCTCGCCTTTAGGATGCACATCGAGGAACTTGTCACATCCGGTCGCAAGAACGGCGGCGATTATAGTCGTGAATATTATCTTTCTTTTCATTGTCACTCCTCCTTTTTAGAATGTAGGGCGGAAAATCAAGTTGATTCCGCGGCAGTACGGATAGCTGGTTCCCCTCTCGAACTTGACGGTTGAGATATGGGCGATGTCGGACAGGCCGAAGCCGACGGCCAGTTTGCGGAGACCGAGCCTCGTGATAGCCTTAGGAGCGAAGTCATACATCACCTGGATGCTGGAGATGTACAGCTCGTTACGCTTCTCCACGAACCTCTCCGAATACATAGTGGTGCTTGTGGACGTGCCGATTCCGAGGAAACGGGTGTGGTCCCCAGGCTGCTTCCACCTGTCAGTGAACACGCGGCGGTCAACGTTATATTCAGCGTTGATGTTCTCCACCTTGTTCTGGAGCGTGGAGTTGTAGTAGTCAGCCCCGAAGGTGTAAGAGGTGGCAATGCTGACCGAGAAGCCCCTGTACCTGACGGTGTTCATCCACGAGCCTTGCAGGATCGGATTGGTGTTGCCGACAGCGACCCTCTCATCCTTGTCGTAGTTGTAGGTATATTCACCATTCTTCTTTATGAATATCTCCTTTCCGGTCGCAGGGTCGATTCCTGCGGAGCGCATCGCGAATATGTCGTACTGCGAGCCGCCCTCCTGCAGGAGGATGTTCGGCTTGGAGCTGTCGTAAGGATTGGTGATGTCGTCCTTGATGTCATCGGAGATCTTCTGGATCTTGTCCATCACGTGACCGCCGGTGAGGGTCATACTCCAAAACAAGTCCTTTGTCCTGATGATCTGGCCGGAAACCGAGAGGTCAAGACCCTTGTTGTTCATCTGGCCGAAGTTCACGTTCATCGAACTTGTTCCGACAGAAGGCGGAAGGGTCACCGGCATCAGCATATCGTAGGTCGTGTTCGAATAGAAATCGAAGGACAGGTTGAACCTGTTGTCCAGGAAGGCCGCCGTGATTCCGAAGTTGTTGTTGAAGGTCCTCTGCCATTTGAGGTCAGGGTTACCCATCTGCTTAGGCAACGCGCCGATTCCGGAGACATACTGGTACTTGGAATCGTACTGATAGACCGTGCGGGCCTGATAGTAGTCGAAGGAGACACTGCCCGTGTAACCCATAGAATATCTGAACGTCAATGTGTTGAGCCAAGGCAGATTGTCCTTGATGAACTTCTCGTTGTGCAGGTGCCAACCAGCTCCGAACGCCCAGAACGGGGCGAAGCTGTTGCGGGAGCCGAACTTGGAAGAGCCTGAGGCCCTGTAGGATCCGTCCACGAAATACCTGTTCCAGAGACTGAAATTGGCGTTCGCGAACACACCGACTCCAGTGGAGACCTTGTCCGATCCTGACGGGTGGCCTGTCGGATAGCTGAGAGCGAACGACAGGTCTGAAAGCTCATCCTTGATGAAGCCAGTGGCGATGAACGAGGCGTTTTGCTTACGGCTGTACTGAATATTGCTACCCGCGCTGATGCGGAACATCGAGCCCTTGGTATCCAAAGACTTACCGTAGTTGATGACGATCTTGCCGTCGGTCGAGAGGCCGGTGCCGGTCGAGAGGCTGTAACGTCCCTTGTCCGCCAGTTTGCTGTTCTCGTATTTCGCCATATCCGGAGACTCGTAGGTGTCGGCCTTGCTCCAGGACAGTCCCAAGTTGGCCTGACCGGTCACATAGAGTTCCTTGGTGATGTTCCATCTTCCGGACAGGGAATTGGTCCAGGACTGGGTCTGTGACTTGCTGAAACTTGAGAGCGTAGCCTCGTAAAGCGGGTTGGAGACCTTGGTTCCGGATGTGCTGAACGGATTGAAAGTGTAGTACTTGTAATACTCCCCATCTTCGTCCTTCATCGGGAGGTAAGGGTTCATCCTGGAGTACTGCGCATAGCTTCCGTATGGAGAATCCAGACTACGGTTCAGCGAGAAGCTGTTCTTGTAGGAAAGGGTCAGCTTGTTGCGCAGATGGTAGTTCAAGCTGAAGTTCACACCAAGGTTCCTTCTGTTGTCACCCTTCATAACTCCATAGGTGTCACCGAAATTGGCGTTCGCGCGATATTCCAGTTTCTCTCCCCTTGAACTCAAAGCCAGTGAATGGGTGTGGCTGAACGGCACACGAAGCGGAGCGTGGAGCCAGTCCGGATTCACGCCCTTGCGCACAAGCTGAAGCTTGTAGTCATAGGCCTCGTCCATCGAGCCGTCGGCATTGTCATACTTACCGGCAAGCCTCTCGACCTCAAGCTTCTCCGCAGGGCTGCAAAGATTGAACGAGCTGAGGTCAGGCACGCTGAAACGAGGAACGAAATTGTAGCTCATCCTGAGTTTTCCTTCCTCCGAACGTTTCCTCTCCACCACAATGACTCCGTTGGCGCCTTTCTCACCATAGAGAATGGTCGCCGACGCATCCTTGAGCACATCGATTCGCTCGATGTCAAACATGTCCAGATCATAGAGTTCCTGAATCGTGATCTCCACTCCATCCAGCACGATGAGAGGGTTGTTGACCCCCTCCTCGCTCTCGTTGGTGATGAGCGTGTTGGCTCCACGGATGAGGATAGAAGGCACAGCGTTCGGATTTGATCCAGCCACGTTGTTCTCCACCAGCACCATACCCGGAGTCAGAGACGCAAGGCTCTGCATCAGGTTGGTAGATGACACGGCGATCAACTGGTCTCCGCTGATCGTGGTCGCGGAACCTGTGAAGGTCTCCTTCGTCTGGGTGTAGAAACCGTTGACCACCACAGCGTCGAGACTGGATGTCTTGAGCTGCACGTTCAGCCTCGTCGAGGTGCTGACATTGAACTCCTTGGACTCGTTGCCGATGAACGAGAATATCAAGATGTCCGATTTGCCGGGGCTTCTCTGGAATGTAAGCGAATAATTACCATCCACATCCGCCGATGTTCCGATGGATGTTCCTTTCACGAGCACATTGGCTCCCGGAAGCGGCTCGTCGTGGTCGTCTGTGATTCGTCCCTTGACGGTGATTCTTGGGTTGGTCGGAGTTCCGGAGACACCCTTGCCCTGATTGTTCTGGGCGAAGGCAGAGTCCGCGAAGCCGATGACCGACAGAAACGCGCACAAGGAAAGAATCAGAACCCTGAACCGAAAGCCGAGTGCGTCCGATGATTTTTCTGATCCCATAAACATTGAATAAGTGAATAAATATTTGTTAAACTTCGTTCGGTCACAAAGTTATGCAAATATTTATTCTAATGCAATCGTTATCGCATCCCTAAAAGTTGGTATTCGGCGAAGGGAATTGACCGGAAAAGATAGTTTAATCTTGGTATGCAGTGTCACTTCGACAGGCTCAGTGACCGGACTGTTTTGGTCGCTGAGCCTGCCGAAGCGAACCCGTCGAAGCGCAGTAAGTCACCGTGCCATATCTGCCGAAGTATGGGCGGTCGCTGAGCCTGTCGAAGCGACTTACCAACCTGCCCCTACTTCCCGTAGCGGGAAAGAATCTGCCCGTAAGCATCGATGCGGCGGTCACGGAGGAACGGCCACCCCCTGCGGACATATTCAGTGCGGTCGAGGTCGATGTCAACGACCTTCACACCTTCCTCTTCGGTGTCAAACTGTGCGAGAATCTCTCCCTGCGGCCCCGTGGCGAATGAATATCCCCAAAAATCCAATCCGATCGTGTTGCCGGAAGGATCTTCCTCGTGGCCGACACGGTTCACGGTGATGACCGGCAGCCCATTAGCCACCGAATGTCCCCTTTGGACAAGCTGCCAGGCCTGCCTCTGGGTCTGCTGCTCCTCCTTGGAAT
>CAVKYA010000056.1:0-11289 GCA_963660255.1 Bacteroidaceae bacterium
CCCGGGATTGTCTTGTAAGGTATTGTGAGCGGATCGCTTATGCTGTCCGCAAGTTTTCCGAGACCGCTGCCAAGCACGATTCCGACCTCTGGCCTGAGGTCACCAAGTTGCTGTTTGAGATATTCAGCGGCTCCGTAGATTCTTTCTGCTCTTGGATCCATATTTCTATATTCATTAATAGCCGCGCTGAACAGAAGTTCTGTGTCAGCGGCCGGTTGTTATTTGTAGTCTATTTCGTTCAGCACAGTGCGCGCTCCCTTGAGGATCATCTTCTCTCCGAACACCTTGCGGTCACGCATCACGAACTTTCCTCCTGCGATGAGCGAGGTGATGCAGTCGCTGTGCGCCGAGTAGATGAAATTCGCAAGGAACGGGCCAGGGGAGAGAAAGAACGTGTTGTCAGTGTCAACGATTTGGATGTCAGCCTCATAACCTTCCTCTATTTTTCCCGTTTTCAGCCCGAACGCCTTGGCCCCGTTGACTGTGGCCATCTCAAGGAGACTGTTCAGCGGCAGTGCCGACGGATCTTTCCTCCAGGCTTTCTGGAATATTGCTGTGGTCTTCATCGCCTCCAGAATGTCCAGATTGTTGGACGAGGCGCATCCGTCCGTTCCGAGGCATACATTAGCGCCCGCGTCAGTAAGCTCCTTCCACTTGAACTTGTAGCCGGAAGAAAGCTTTGTGTTTGAATTGATGTTGTGTACACAATTGACTTTGTGCTTGCCCAACAGTTCGATATCGTGGTCGGAAAGCCAAAGCGTATGCGCGGCGATGACATCCTGCCCCAGCACTCCGAGATCGTCAAGGTATTCGACAGGGGAGAGACCTCCGTGAGCTGCCTTGCAGTCAAGGTCCTCACGCTCTGATTCGGCCAAGTGGATGTGAATCTTAAGGTTATGCTTTCTGGCATATTCAGTGGCCCATAGAATCAGTTCCTCGCTGACGGAGTAGATGGCGTGTATGCCGATCGTGAAGATGGATCGGGAATCCCATCCGGGTACAGTCTCGTGCATCTCGATGCACTGTTCCTTTTCCCTTTCAGCTTCCTCTTTGTTGTTGTGGTCCAGAAAGACATATGACACCGCTCCGCGGATTCCCATCTCCGAGGCGGCTATTCTGGCGGTAGGGGAAAACCAGTACTGGTCGTTGAAAGTGGTGGTCCCGGTCTTGATCATCTCCAATGCGGCGGCCTTTGTGCCCCAGTAGATGAACGGTGCGTCCAACTTAGCCTCGATTGCCCAGATGTGTTTGAGCCAATCCTGAAGCACCATATCCTCGCCGACACCCCTCATAAGGGACATCGCCGCGTGCGTGTGCATATTTATGAATCCAGGAACCGCGACCTTGCCGGTGCAGTCCACTGTCTCAACTCCCGAGGCGGCCTCCCTGTACTCCTCTGAGTGCGGCGCGATCCTCTTGATCAGTCTGTCACCAATGCTGATGTCAACCTGGCGGCCGTCCAAAGTAATATTCCTAAGCAGAATCTTGTCCATAATTGAATATGTCTAAGAAACCTTATAATATAATTAACAATTAGTCTAAAGTTTTCAAATATACTAAAAATATGGTAATATTTCTTGATTTGCCGGAATACTTGTTAATGTGTGCAAAAAAAGAACGGCCGAGAACCATATCCCAGCCGTTCTGATTATAAAATATAAGGAATACTATTCCTCGTAGGTCGCTTTCACGAAGTCAGAGTTAAGAAGGTAGTCCGCGCACATCTTCATACTCTCCTTCCAGTCATCGTTGGTAAACGCTTCAAGCTCAACCACAAAATCTTTCATTCCCGCGATGTCCGCATTCTTGAATATGGCGTCGAAGCCTACCATTCCGCTCTCGCCGAGCTCACGGTGATCCTTGATGTGGAAAAGCGTGAAACGGCCAGGATACTTCTTGAAGAGCTCCACAGGGTAGGCCTTGCCCATCACGGTCCAATAGACATCCATCTCAAAGAACACATACTCGGGATTGGTGTTCTCAAGCATATATTCATAGATGACTGTGTCCTCGATCTTTTTGAACTCGTGGGAGTGGTTGTGGTAGCCGAAAAGCATTCCGTTCTCCTTGCACTTCGCTCCGATGGCGTTGAAGTAGTCGCAATAGGTCTTGAGACCGGCGAGGGTCTCCGGAACCTTGAAGCTCGGGCAGACGATGTACTTGCATCCGGCGGCCTTGTGGGCTGCTATAGCCTGATCCCACCACTTCATAGATTCGGTGAAGTCACCGGAGGCAAGCTCCTCATCACTAAGGTTGTGTCCTATGTGGGTGGAAAGGGACTTCAGTCCGGCTGCCTCAAGGTCGGCCTTGTACTGCTCCGGATCGACTCCGTAGAGTTTTCCGTCAGAGTAGCAGGCAGCCTCGACCGAGGTGTAACCCATCTCCGCGAGAGCCTTGAACGCCTCCTCGTGATTCTGGGCATACTTCTCCGGATTGCCGATGACACTTCTTATGCTGTAAAGCTGAACGCTGATCTCCTTTTTAACAGGCTCTTCAGCCTTCTTCTCGGAGCAGGAAACCGCGCCGAGAAGAAGAGCCGAAGCCGCCATTAAAAGCGCTGACTTTCTCATTAGTCGAGAACCTTTACACGGATGTTGCGGTACCAAACGTCGTCACCGTGATCCTGGAGACCGATGTAGCCTTCGTGGTTGTCACCGCCGCAGTTGTTAAGGAGCTCGAAAGCGAGAGGCCACTTCTCCTGTGAGAACTTGGATGCCTGGAGCATATCGGTCCACTGTGGAGTCCACAGGTGGTACTCAACGACATTGACACCGTTCTGTCCGTGAACAACAGTTCCTTTGTAAACCATAATCTTGGCTGTGTTCCACTCTCCGTAAGGATTCTGGTTCTGTGGCTTCGCAGGAATCATATCGTAGAGGGACGCGGACTGACGGTTTCCGTCGATTCCGAGCATCGCGTCAGGATGGTTCGCGTTGTCAAGTACTTGATATTCAGGAGAAGAAATGTAGATAGGAGACCACTTTGTGGTGCTGTCCGCATTATATTCCTTGATTTCCTGGGCAAGGTAGAGGATACCTGAGTTGCCTCCCTTGGAGACTTTCCATTCGAGCTCAAGCTGGAAGTTCTGGAACTTGTGTGCGAAGATCAGGTCGCCGCCTTCCAGTGTCTGTCCCTCGCCGGTACCGGTACCGGAGAACTTGATGCATCCGTCTTCAACGGTCCAGCGTGAAGGAACATTGTCCTTTCCGTAGCCACGCCATCCGTTAAGGGTCTCTCCGTCAAAGATGACATAGTAGCCATCCTTGTCCTGAGGTACGGAGGCGAGGTCAACCTGTGGCTTCTCGACGCTGATGTAGGCAGGAGCGCCTTCTTTCGCCACTTTCGTCTCAACTGTCTCGGTTCCTGTCCACTGGAGTTCGGCAGGAGCGGCGGCCTTCTTGTTGCCGTTGCCACAGGATACCGCGCTGAGGATCATAGCCACAGCCGCGGCAGCATAAACAATCTTTTTCATATTCTTGAATATTTTAATGTTATAAATTATTATTCTGGCATTTCAGGAAGCTCGTAACCATTGTGGTACTGACGCTTGATCAGGCTGGCGGCGAACTCACGGGCATTCATCGGATCCGTGTACTTGTTCTTGAATGTAGGATGGCCGTCCTTGATGGAGAATCCGTCCTTCTCAAGAATCTTGATTGTGGCGTCAGCAGGGATGTTTGTGAACTCCATCTTCTGGCCGTCCCATTCGAGAACCTGGTTAAGAGCCTGGAGTCTGACAGCGGCCACACCGAGGTCAACCATCTCGACGAACGGACCGGCCTCGCTGAAGTCGGAGGCGCTTGGGATTCTTGAATCCGGATCTTCCTTGCAGGCGCGGATCCAGTCCTGCTGGTGTGATACCGTGATCTCGCGGAGCACGTGAGGCACCTCAGGCTTTCTGCCGGAGACGAGGATAGGATCCTTTCCGTAGGTTCCGGCGATCATAATGTCCTTCGTTCCGTAGAAGATGCTGCAGCCGCCGCTTACGTTGAGATCGAATCCGGCAGGAAGTCCTTCCGGTCTTTCCGGCTTGAAGCCGCCGTCGAACCAACGGATGTCAACCTCTGGCATAGCGAGCTTGGACATATTCTCCCTTGCAGGGAATGTAAGGTGGATCATCTCGGCGCTTGGGCAGGAGTCCGTGAGCACGTTGGTTGAGCTGGCCTCCACCTTTGTAGGGTATCCGAGTTTCAGACCCTTGAACGGAACGTGCATAATATGGCAGGCCATATCACCCATCGCACCTGTTCCGAAATCCCACCAGCCGCGGAAGTTCCAAGGGGTGTAGATAGAGTTGTAAGGACGCATAGGGGCAGGTCCGATGAAGGATTCCCAGTTGAGTGTTGAAGGAATTTCCTCTACCTTTGTAGGCCTTTCAAGACCCTGTGGCCATATAGGACGGTCCGTGAAGCAGTCAACCCTCTTGACCTCGCCGATCTCTCCGTTCCAGAGCCATTCGATGGCCTTCCTTGTGCCGGCGTTGGAAGCGCCCTGGTTACCCATCTGTGTGGCGACACGGTATTTGGCGGCGAGTTTGGTCAGAAGTCTTGCCTCATAGACGGTCAGTGTGAGAGGTTTCTCGACATAGACGTGCTTCCCTGCGGCCATAGCCTGGGCGGCGATGATGGCGTGGGTGTGGTCGGCCGTGGCGATCATAACAGCGTCAGCCTTGTCGAGCAACTCATCGTACATCACACGGTAGTCGTTGTACTTCTTTGCCTGCGGGTACTTGTTGAATACGTGGTCGGCGTACTTCCAGTCCACGTCGCAGAGTCCGATGATGTTCTCGGTCTCCATCTCGGCGAGGTCAGCCGCTCCACGGCCTCCGATGCCCACACCGAGGATATTCAGTTTGTCGTTGGCCGCGACCTTCTTTTTCTTCTCTTTCTTGGGTGTCTTCTCACCTGCGATGATGATGTTCGGAGCCACGGCGAGTCCCGCGGCCACGGCTGTTCCTGTTTTCAGGAAGGAGCGTCTTGACATTTCTTTACTCATTTTTTTCAGTGTGTTTTTATGTGTTTAACATTAAGTTCGCGCTAATTGCCTTTCAAACCTCTAATATAGGTATTAATGAGGAAAAATACAAAAGAAAATGTCCTCCCTGCGAAAAGAGAGGACAAATATCCATTAAAAATATGTCTGCGAATATTCCGGAGCGCGCTACAGCTCTTCGAACTTCACGTCGCTGAACGAGTTGCCTGTGCCGTTCGTGTCGCCGTTACGGTCTGACGGCTCATACGTGTGCTCAGGCACGTCAGGGAGGAGATTCTCTTTCATATAGGTCAGAACCTCGGACAGACCCTCCTGAAACTTATCGAAATCTTCCTTATAAAGGAATATCTTGTGTTTGTCAAACGAGAAACTGCCGTCCTGCTCCTGCCTGCGCTTGCTCTCTGTAATGGTCAGGTAGTAGTCGTTGTTGCCCTTAGTGGTCTTCACATCGAAGAAATACGTCCTCTTTCCGGCCCTTACAGGCTTGGAGTAAACGTCCTCTGAGTTGCGGTCAGCGTAATTCGGCCGCTCGTAATCATCTTTGTACATCTTGCGCTGAATGTTTTGTTATCCGCACAAATTTAAGAAAAATCTGAAATTGTGTGTTATCTTTGCATAAAATTTTGATTGGAATTATGCTCAACAGACGAATCCTGCGGATAAAGGCTTTCAAGGTGCTCTACAGCTACGCTGAGAATCAGTCGATGACTCTCGCCGAGGCTGAATCCCTGCTGGAAGCATCCTGCGAAGCCACGAGGTCTCTGTATCTCTTTATGTTAGACATCATTCCGTACCTCACGGCCGAGGCGCGGACAAGAATCGAGAACGCCCAAAAGAAGTTCAACCCTACCGAAGAGGAGAGGAATCCGAACCTTAAGTTCACGAAAAACCTCATCTCCCCTTTGCTGGAGCAGGACCCTGATTTCCAGAAGATCATCTCCCGCCGCAAGCTTTCCTGGGATTCGTATGACGCTCTTGTCAGGAGTGTTTATGATTCAATCTGCACAAAGGAGTATTTCAAGGAATATATGAGTTCGCTGGATTCCTCCCTTGCCGAGGACGCATCGCTGTTCATCAGGATATTCGAGGAGGAATTTGTTGACAATGACGAGCTTGCGAAGATTCTGGAGGATATGTCCATCCTTTGGTGCGATGACCTGGCATATTCATTGACGACCTGTTGCGACACTTTGAAGGCGCTTGCCAAGGGTTACCGTTGGTCGCTTCCGCCGCTCTACCGCAGCGAAATGGATCTCTCAAAGAGCGTGGAGAGTGACAAGGCGTTCATTTACAAGCTTCTGCGGACAGCGTTCGCCTGCTTCGGCAAATACGCCCCGCTCGTGGCCGACAGCACGTCCCAATGGGAGAAGGACCGCCTTTTCACTGTTGACACCGTGCTTATCGTGATGGGACTCTCCGAAGCGAAGGCCTTCCCGGCGATGCCTGTCCGAGTGACAATAAATGAATATGTGGAAATATCCAAATACTACAGCACCCCGAAGAGCCGTTCGTTCGTCAACGGCCTTCTCGACCGCCTCATCAAAAAGCAGATTGAGGAAGGGGATATAGTGAAGACCGAAAAAATTGCTTAAATTTGTGAATATTAACTTTAATTTTTAGAAATGAATATTCTTACTTTCACATTGCTGCAGGCAGCCGCTCCTGCAGGTGCCGGACAGCCTCAGGGTGCCGGCGGTGGCGCTTTCTGGTTTATGATCATCGCTATGTTCGTGATTATGTGGCTCTTTATGATCCGTCCGCAGCGCAAGCAGCAGAAGGAACTTGAGAAGTTCCGCAACGGCCTCAAGAGAGGCGACAAGGTTGTCACCGTCGGCGGCATCTACGGAACCGTCGATGAGATCAAGGACAGATCCGTCCTCATTAAGGTTGACGGGGAAGTGAAGCTCAGGGTTGACAAGAACTCACTTGTCAGGGATTTCACTCAGGACACTCCGCAGCAGTAACGAACCATTCTGTTCAAGAGGATGTGGAAGGAACGGCTACATAAACTGCTGGGAAGACTGCATCTTGACGGGAGAGACATTTCGGTATTCCTGATGTCTCTCTTGCTTGCATTCAGCATCTGGCTGATTCACAATCTTTCCTTGAATTACTCCGACACGATGAGCGTGCCGGTTGTGGCTGAGTGCAACATCGAGGGGCACTCCAACGTTTCCTCCAATTCGAGTATGATCGCGGCCCGTTGCCGGACATCGGGCTTCTCTTTGCTCAGGATCCGCCATCAGGCCAAACGTAAGGCCCTGACCATCCATTTCGACAACAAGGACCTGCATCACAAGGACGGGGAATTGTTCTACATAACGGCCGCGGAGCTCAGCAATTACGTCACGGAGATATTCGGTGACGGGGTTCGGCTGGAGTCGTTCCTTTCCGAGACTGTGCAGTTCCGCTTTCCGTTCGAGAACAACAAGAGGGTTCCGGTCCAGGCTGTTCAGGTGCTGAGTTTCAAGCCGCAGTATATGGCTATGGGACAGATTCGCCTCCAGCCGGATTCCGTGACTGTCTATGGCGAGCCGTTCCATCTAGAGAACATCGACAGGGTGTTTACACGTACCATAGATTTGTTGAACCTCAAGTCAAGTGCCCACGGGGTTGTGAAGCTTGAGCAGGTGGCTGGAATCCGGATGTCTGACACGGAAGTGAACTACTCTCTGGATGTGACCCGTTATGTGGAAATACGTTCCGAGGTCTCTATCGGTGTCCGTAATGTTCCCGCCGGCAGAAAACTGTCTGTCTATCCATCGACGGCTACGGTTGTCTTCAAGTGCGCGTTCCCTATGTCACAGGATCCGACAGAGGATGTGAGTTTCTACATCGATTATCGGGATTTCACAAACTCGATCGGTGGCAAGTGCATTGCCCACGCCTCCAGAATCCCCGAAAGTGTGATAGAGTGTTCGGTGACCCCGGAAGTATTTGACTGTGTCGAGGAGGGGAGGCAATGAGGACAGTCGCTGTAACCGGAGGAATAGGCAGCGGGAAGAGTTCTGTCTGCGCTTTCCTTGCCGCCCACGGGATCCCGGTCTATGACACGGATTCCGCCGCGAAGAGGCTTTATGCCAAGGATGATTCCTTGCTCGACGCCATTGAGGAGGCGTTCGGATGCGGAATAAGGTTGGCTGACGGCTCCTTGGACCGGGCTAAACTGTCATTGATTGTATTCCCTTCTCCCGAGAAACTGAAGAAACTTGAGAGTATAGTCCATCCTGCGGTGCTTCGTGATTTCAAATGCTGGAATGCTATGCAGAGCTCTCGCTTTGACGGACAATCCGCTTCCGAAACTTTTTTTGGTAAGTCTCCGTTCTGTGTGATGGAGTCGGCTATCATCCTTGGAAAGCCGGAGTTCCTGTCTGTTGTGTCGAAAGTGATCCTGGTTGACGCTCCTTTGGCGACAAGACTTCAAAGGGCTTGCGAGAGGGACAACGCTTCGCAGGAGAGTGTGATACAAAGAATGGCCTCCCAACGTTTCGATATATCCAAGGTTGACGCATTCATCAACAACAACGGAACTTTGGCCCGGTTGAAGGTTGAAACGGAAAAAACGTTCGCCGGGCTCAAATTTTGATGTAAATTATTTTTTAGTTTTATTATCTGAATATGAAAACAGATCTTGCAAAAATTCTTTCAATCTCAGGCCAGCACGGCCTGTTCGAGTATGTGGCACAGGCACGTAATGGTGTCATCATCGAGGCACTTTCCGATAAGAAAAGGACTGTCGCTGACGCAAAGAGCCGCATAACAACTTTGGCTGACATTTCTATCTATACCACTGAGGGTGAAATCAAGCTTCAGGAAGTGTTCCTCAAGATGAAGGAAGTTCTTGGCGACGCTGACGCTCCAACGTCAAAGGCTGATCCGAAAGATCTAAAGGCTTTGTTTGAAAAGGCGGTTCCGGATTATGACGGAGACCGTTTCTATGTCTCACATATGAAGAAGGTTGTCGATTGGTACAACGCTCTCAAGAATTTCGCTTCCTTGGAATTTGTGAATCCAGAGGAAGAAACCACTGGAGAAGAGGCTGAGAACACAACCGAAGATAAGGCTAACGAATAGTGAAATCTCTACAGGTCATAACATTAGGTTGTTCCAAGAACACAGTTGACACCGAGCATCTCCTTTCTCAGGTCAAGGATGCGTGGCGCATCGTGCCAGAGGATGAGACCTGCCCGGTGGATGTGCTTCTTATCAACACCTGCGGATTCATCGGTGACGCGAAAGAGCAGTCCATCCAGACCATCCTTTCCGCCGCCGAGCGCAAGAAGGCCGGCGAGGTCGGAAGGCTGATGGTCTTCGGATGTCTTTCTCAAAGGTATATGTCACAGATGCCCGAACTTATCCCGGAAGTCGATTTCTGGTTCGGGGCAAGGGATCTGGATCCGATCGTGAAGGCGTTGGGTTGCGTCCCTGTAAAAGAGCCTGCGAGGATGAGGACAGACAACCGGGCTTACGCATACCTGAAGATTTCGGAAGGTTGTGACCGCCGATGCTCGTACTGTGCCATTCCTTTCATCAGAGGCGCGCACAAATCCGTGCCGATGGAAGTCCTTGTGACTGAGGCGGAGGCCTTGGCGAAGGACGGAGTCAAGGAACTGATACTTATCGCCCAGGATACAACCTACTATGGCCTTGACATATACAAACGCCGCACTCTCGCAGAGCTTCTGCGCAGGCTGTCACAGGTGAACGGAATCGAATGGTTACGGATTCATTACTCCTATCCGGCTGATTTTCCTGAAGACGTTCTTGACGAGATGGCGAACAACCCGAAGGTATGCAAATACCTTGACATCCCGCTCCAGCATATTTCCGACAAGGTTCTCGACAAGATGCACCGCCACGTCAACGGCGAGTGGACGAGAACGTTGATCAGAAAACTCAGGGATCAAGTTCCTGGAGTTGTCCTTAGGACCACAATGATCGTCGGGCATCCGGGTGAGGGAAAGAAGGAGTTCGCAGAATTGCTTGATTTCGTCAGGGAGGCGAAATTTGAGCGTCTCGGTGCGTTCACATATTCAGAGGAGGACGGCACGTTCGGAGCAGAGAATTACCGCGATTCTGTTCCGAGGAAAGAGAAGGAGCGCAGACTTGCTGAATTGATGCAGGTTCAGAGTGGGATATCCTTGGCTTTCAACGAGTCAAGGGTAGGAAAGACTGAACGTGTCATTGTGGATGACTATGCGGATGGAGTGCTGATCTGCAGAAGCCAGTATGAAAGTCCGGAGGTTGATGGAGAGATCGTGGTGAAATATGATTCCGATGCTTTTGGCGGAAAACCGGCCGAGGAATTGTGCGGTGAGTTCATTGATGTTAGAATAACAGGTGCGGATGAGTATGATCTCATCGCCGAACCGATATAATATTCAAACAATATGAGAAAGGCATCTTTGATGGTAGTGGCGGCGTTTTTAGCGCTGGTTTCCTGTGCGCCTCAGGCTTTTGTTGTGAGTCCCGAGATGCGCGGGCCTTCCAAGTCCGGGCTTAATCTTGCCGGAAAATCGATGGCTGTGGTTTATCTTACAGACGGCAATCCTCGTGACACGCTGTTCAACGCTTCGGCTGCGGCAGGTTTCGCGACCCGCCTTGAAGAAGATTATTTCGGAGGCGAGCGGGCAGTGGAATTGTTCACGGCACGTGGCGGTGACGGGACAGATTACGCCTCAAAGGATTCCCTGTTGAGTCTCGTGATGGAGACCGGAAAGGATGTCGTTTTTGTCATAGATATTCCTGAACTTGGAATTCCGACTGTCAAAGAGCCTGTGAGGGTGACTGGAGGAAGGGTTTCATTAGATTCTTCCTACGTCAGCTCAGCGTCCGTGCCGTTCACGACCAAGATATTCGTCTATGACTCGATGAACAAGGATGATCGTGTGTTTGGATTTGCCGGTGGCCGCTCGTTCAGTGTGGATGTTTACAGTGACGGAAAGACACCAACAGACGTGATCACCAAAGCAGTCTGGAAGAATATATCCTCAGGCGCCGAGAGGGCAGGGTACGCTGCCGCCGGGACATTTATGTCCACTTGGAAGCAGGACGATTTCTATGTGGTTTACTACGATAGGGCGGAGAATGCCTGGGACAAGGGCGCTGAATACGCATATTCCTACAAATGGAAGGAGGCTATCAGCCAGTGGACCACGCTTCTGAATTGCAGGAATGACGAGAAAAAGGCTTGCGCGGCCTATAACATCGCGCTTGGATGCTTTATGTGCGGCCAGCCGGCTTTGGCGCTTGAATGGCTTGACCGCTCGGACAGCTACACACCGGTCAGCCTGTCCA
>CAVKYA010000057.1:0-2536 GCA_963660255.1 Bacteroidaceae bacterium
AGGTGTTGAAGGCGGCCACTGTCTCCGCTGTCGGCACTCCGATGGAGATGAAGGGAGACACACTTATCTATAACGCATCTTCTTTCAGGGTTATGTCCAATGACAACCTTGCGGATCTTCTGAAGAAGATGCCTGGCGTGGAGGTCGGCGAGGACGGAACGGTCAAGGTCAACGGCAAGGAGGTGAGCAAGATCACGGTCGGCGGAAGAACGTTCTTCCTTGGCGACAACAAGGCCACACTTGACAACCTGCCGGCCAAGATTGTGGACAAGGTCAAGGTAATTGACAAGGAATCGGAATCCGCTGAGTTCACCGGCATCAAAGGTGAAAAGGAGAAGGTGATGGATGTGGAGTTGAAGGAGGAGTACAAGAGCGGATGGTTCGGCAACGCGAAGCTGTCCGGCGGAACGACCGTTTACGGCAAGGACGACAACGGCTTCAAGGAAAAAAAGGATTTGCTGTTCAGCGGCTCGGCTATGGTCTCGGCCTACGGAGAGAAGAATCAGCTCACGAGCATTGCGAGCGGGTATAATTTTATGGCTCCCGGATCTGGAATGTTTGTTATGTATGATGGCAGTGAGAGCGAGATTCCGTCATTGCCGTACAATGGAATGCACAGGAGATGGCAGGTGGGGACGAATCTGAACTCCGATGCCATAAAAGGCTTCACCACAGATGCTTCCGTTGTTTATTCATCGGAGAATGCCGACAAGCATTCGAGGACTGACCGGACATCGTTCAAAGAGGAGGGAGACCTCTTCGACACTTCGGACGAGGTTGAGAACGGCAATCTGGACAAGTTCACTGTACGAGCCGAGTTCAGAAAGAAAGACAGGAAGAAGACATCGCTTTACTTTGAGCCATCCTTCTCTTGGTACGACTACAACAACACTTTGACCGGCAATACACGGTCACTGATGGGAGATGAGGAGAGAAACCGTTCCGTGTCAAATTCATTTTCCAGGAAAAGCGGTGTCTCTACCGGTGGTGATTTGAGCGTAGGCATCAAGAAGCTTGGCAAGGACAGGCGGGCGTTGACTCTTGACCTTGAGTACACTTTAAGCGCTAATGACGGAAACTCGACCGAATATTCAAAAACGACCTTCGCATCTTCCGCTAAGGATGACATCCGTGACCTGACTTACGACAAGTCCGGCAGTTACAGCGACATCAGCGGCTCTGTCAAATATGTCGAGCCTTTCGGCAAGAACTGGGCTGTCTCCACCACATTGAGCTCACGCTATAGCGTAAGGAAGTCAACCAGCGATGCTGCCAACGCAGACGGTTCCGCCAATGATTATTATTCATCGGTGTCAGACAACTATTATTTCTCCAATGAGGGACAAATTCTGGCACAGTACAACAAGGGAAAAACCAACCTGCAGTTCGGAGGCCAGGCAAGACTTTACAAGAACGAGAACTACGCCCGTTCCTTTGGGCTTGACACCAAGACTGGAGTTGACGAATGGCAGACAACGCTTTCTCCTTTCGTGAATTTTAGATATTCAGACAAGAACAACAATGTGTATTTCAGACTGTCCAGCAGAACGGCCAGACCGTCTTCCGCCAGCATTGTGCCGACATTCAACATTGTCAATCCGACAAGGATCACGGCCGGAAACATTTATCTTAAACCTACTATGACAGAATCTGTCACCACCACATACAGGGGCACGTGGGGAAAAGCCCGCTTCAATGGATGGATATTCGGAGATTACTCCTCCAATTCGCAGGTCTCAGCCATCTGGTTTGATGAGAACAGCGTCAGGTATTCAGTTCCGGTGAACACGAGGAAACCTTCCTATAATTGCAGCGCGGACTTCAATTTCTTCACACCATTGTCCAAGAACGGCAAACTGCAACTCACCGTCACTGGAGGACTTGCGGCGGGCAGATCTGTAAGTTACCAAAGCAAAGGTACGCTTGACGGAATCAACTTGGACTCTTTTGACTACACTGAGTTTATGGATGATTTCTGGGGAGACGCTTCCGGTGACCTCTTCTATTCTGGGCAAAGCGGATTCCAGGAAAGTTTGACACGAAGCGTCAGAACCAGTATGGGTATGATATTTACCCTGAATCTTGAACGCTTCTCTATGCAATTCGGGCCTGGGGTCAATAATTCGAGATCCAGATACTCTCTGGACTCAAAAGCGAACACAAACGTTTGGGAAACAAATATCGGCATACGACCATCCTACACGTCCCCTCACGACTTTGAGTTCCAGTCGGAATTTTCCTATAGAATCCTTAGGGGGTATGGTTCCGGGTATAATGATGACTATATACGCTGGAATCTCAGCGTCGGAAAGAACATAAAGTCTTTCAACATCACTCTTTCCGCGCAGGACTTGCTTGACAGCGCAAGGTCGCTCAGACGTGTTGTTCAGGACGACTATGTTCAGAATTCCTACACGAATGTGCTTGGACGTACAATAGTCCTCTCTTTGACTTGGAACTTCGGCAAGATGGATGCCTCCAAGAGCGGAGCCGCGCAGAACGCGCTCTGGAATATGGCGTATTAGTAGTAAATGTC
>CAVKYA010000057.1:3149-11281 GCA_963660255.1 Bacteroidaceae bacterium
AATCGGCCAGCGACCGCCCTCCTTCCTGCCTGAACATCGGCAGCCGGAAATCCTTCGACACAATGTCATTCCCTTCGCTGTGGCAGCTGTCAAATCTTGCGGAAATAGTTATCGTGCAGGCATTTTCGGCCTTTAACCTATCAATCTCTTTAAGTGCGTCGCCACGGAGTCTCCGAAGTTCCTCGTGGCCAGTTCCGCTCTTTATGCCCCAGATCGCCGTGAAAAGATTCCAGTCAAAGAACGGCGTCACCTCGTCAACGCCCAACGTTTTGGCCGATATATTCTTGAACGGTTCTCCCTTGATGAAACTTGAAGCAGGGAACGGCTTGAGTTCTGTTTGCTCCGTTTTCTTTTGTGAAGACAGAGCGTAGAGTTCCCGAAGATGCTCCTGTTTCTGATGCTCCGCTGCCTCAGTACCTTCTCTGTCCGTAATCAGCTGGTTTGCAAGCACCGCACTTGCCGATGCGTCCTGCGCATAGAACACGTGCCCGTAAAGCGGCGCAAGTTTCACCGCCGTGTGGAGTGCCGAGGCCGCCGCCCCGCCCACAAGCAGGGGAGTGGTCATCCCTCTTGCCATCATCTCCTTGCAGATCTCCTCCATCTGGTAAAGTGAAGGCGTGATCAGCCCGCTGACCCCGATAAGATCAGCCGAAGTCTCCTCCGCCTTCTCCAGAATCGTCTCCTTAGGCACCATAACCCCAAGGTCAACAATCTCGAATCCATTGCAGCTCAGCACAATTTCCGTGATGTTCTTCCCGATGTCGTGCACGTCCCCCTTGACGGTAGCGAACACAATCAGCGGCTTTTTCACCTCCGACTCTCCCGATCCTTCCTCAATGAAAGGTTGCAGCAACGCCACCGCATTTTTCATAGTCTTGGCCGACTTAACCACCTGCGGTAGAAACATCTTCCCCGTCCCGAACAGTTCCCCGACCCGGGTCATCCCGCTCATCAGCGGCCCGTCGATGATCTGCACCGGTTTCTCGTACTTGGCCAGACACTCGTTGATGTCCCTTTCCAGCCCCGAAGAATCCCCCTTGACCAAAGCCTTGATCAGCCTTTCCTCCACCGTCGCTTCGACAGGCTCAGCGACCGAAGATGTATGCGCCGCGACAGAATCCGGACATCCGGCAAGTCCGGTCGCAGAGCCTGTGGTTCGACAGTGCTCTGCGACTGAAGAATGATGCGCACCGCGCCCGGTCGCTGAGCCTGTCGAAGCGCCCGGGTTGTTACCGACCGCCGAATTGCCATTTGCGGAAGAACTATCACTAGAATCCGCCCCCGTCAGCGCGCGCCCAGATAGGGTGGTGCTGCCATTTACCCGGACAGGGCGCGAAGCGTAGGCGGCGTCCACCCTATCTGGGCACGCGCTGACCCCACCGGAATCCTTTTCCAACAAAATCTGCGAAGCCTTCTCAATCAACCGATCCGTAGCCTCAGTATCCGAATCCAGAATCACATCCTCCACACACCTAAGCAGTTCAGGCTCAATCTCATCATAAACCCGAAGCATCCCCGGATTCACAATCCCCATATCCAGCCCCGCCGAAATTGCGTGGAACAGAAACACCGAATGCATAGCCTCGCGCACCTCATTGTTCCCCCTGAACGAGAACGAAAGATTGGAAACGCCCCCCGAAGTCCGACACCCCGGCAGATTCCCCTTGATCCAGCGAACAGCCTCAATGAAATCAATCCCGTATCTCGAATGCTCCGGAATTCCCGTCCCCACAGGCAACACATTCACATCGAATATGATGTCGCACGCCCGAACCCCGACCTTTTCCGTCAGCAATGAATATGCCCGCCTACAAATCTCCACCTTTCTGTCGTAAGTCGTGGCCTGCCCCTCCTCATCGAACGCAATCACTATAACTGCTGCTCCCAATGCCTTGATCTCACGAGCCTTCTCGATGAACACCTTCTCTCCTTCTTTAAGTGATATGGAGTTGACAATACACTTTCCCTGGGCGTTCTTGAGTCCCGTCACCAACGTCTCCCAATGTGATGAGTCAATCATTATCGCAGCCTTGGCCACAGCCGGATCATTAGACACATAACGCAGGAATTTCTCCATCTCAAGACGGGAATCCAGCATAGCGTCGTCCATATTGATGTCAATGATGCTCGCCCCGTTCTCGATCTGCTGCGCTGCGATCTGAAGTCCGGTCTCGTAGTCTCCGGCGGCGATTAGCTTAGCGAACTTTCGCGATCCCGCCACATTGGTCCTTTCTCCGACGTTCGTGAAATTGTTCTTCCTGTCAACAGCCACGCTTTCCAATCCGCTGACATAAAGCACATCGTTAGGTTCTGGAATCGCTCTCGGGGATATTCTTTGGACAGCCTCAGCCACCGCCTTGATGTGCTCCGGAGTCGTTCCGCAGCATCCTCCCACAATATTCACAGATCCTGCCAATGCCATTTTCCGCACGGACTCGGCCATCTGGGAAGGAGTCTCGTCATATTCACCCATCTCGTTCGGAAGTCCGGCATTAGGATAGCAGCTCACGGCACAGGTGGCGAAGGAGGCGACTTCCGCAATCAGCGGAATCATTTCCTCAGCTCCAAGCGAGCAGTTGAGCCCGAATGACAATGGCTCGCAGTGTTGAATGGAGCGGTAGAACGCCTCCATAGTCTGCCCGGTAAGCGTGCGTCCGCTCTTGTCACTCATTGAGGCCGAAATCATTACCGGAATATCCTTGGCCTCGGGAATATGTCCGAGCGCGTACAGCGCCGCCTTTGTGTTCAATGCGTCAAAGCACGTCTCGAAGAGCAGCAAATCTGCTCCACCGTTTACCAACCCTCTGATCTGCACCTCAAAAGCCTCCGCCATCTCGTCAAATGAATATGGCCGGAAAACCGGGTCATTGATGTTCTGAGCAAGGGACAATGACTTGCTTGTCGGCCCTACGCTACCGGCCACCCAAACCTTGTGCGGCGCTTCGTCGGCGGCTTTGCGGGCTATGCGAGCAGCAGCCTCGGCCATCTGTCCGGCTTTGTCTGACAGATTGTATTCTGATTGAGAAATGCTATTGGCACTGAATGAGTTGGTGGTGATTATATCAGCCCCGGCTTCAATATATTCATTGTGGATCTCGCCGATGATTTCAGGATTGGTCAGATTGAATGACTCGCTGTTGCCCTGAAGCCCTTTGCGCTGAAGCATCGTACCCATCGCCCCGTCGAGGATGAGGATTCTCTTGGAAAGTTCGGTCCTTATGTCGTGCATCGCATTGGTATATTCGTTGATAGTCTAAAAACATTCCCGGAGGATTCCGATGACATTGGCGGACTTGCCCATCGTGTAGAAATGAACGCCCGGAACCCCGTGTGCCAGAAGGTCTTTGCATTGGGAGGTCGCCCATTCCTGACCGATCTGATAGACGGCCTGTTTGTCGTTCTCGTGGGCGGCAATCTCGCTTGTGAGCTCGAACGGGATATCGATCGAGAATGACTCCGGGAGCAGCCTGACCTGTCTCGGTGTTGAGATCGGTTTCAGACCTGGGATGATCGGGACGGTGATTCCGGCTGCCCTGCATCTGTCCACGAAGTCGTAGAAAACAATGTTGTCGAAGAACATCTGTGTGGTGATGTAGTCCGCTCCGGCATCGACCTTGCGCTTGAGGTTCGCGATGTCCTCGTCGATGTTGGCGGCCTCGAAATGCTTCTCCGGGTAGCCTCCGACTCCTATTCTGAAAAAGCCTTCGCACTCGTTCTCCTTTTCAAAACGACGGATGGCCTCGACAAGTTCGTTGGCGTGGTCATAGCCTCCTGGAACTGGGGAGAACCGCTTTTCTCCCGTGAGGCAGTCGCCCCTCAGTGCCAGGACATTGGATATTCCCATAAACTTGAAATCCTGAAGCTGGAACTCGATCTGTTCAGCGGTAAGGCCTCCGCAGATGAGGTGCGGAACCACATTGACCTTGAACTCAGACTGGATCGCTCCGCAGACGGCGGTCTCGCTCACACGCTTACGCACAAGACGTTTCCGGTAGGTGCCGTCGGATTGTTCCTCATAGACTACTTCGTCCCTGTGGCAGGTGACGTTTATGTACTTGGGATTGAACTCGATGAACGGCTTGATGTCGCCAAGGAGCTCGTCTTTCGTCATTCCCTTGAGAGGGGGGACTATCTCAAGTGATGGGTATTGCTTCATTTGTTTTCGTTCGTTTCGTTTGTCATTATTGTTTCTGAGGTCTGATTTCTGTCACAGTCAGCACATCGCCGTCAACTTTGAACCTTACATCCACATCATTGAATATCATTCCATATACTTTGTCTGGGTCGTTCTGGTACCTTGGCCTCGGGTCTTGTGCCAGAACTTCCTTCAGAGCAGTCAGATCGGCTTTAGTCCATCCGGTCACTTCGATGGTTGGTGAGCACTGTCGAACCACAGGCTCAGTGACCGGAGATGTGGCAGGATAGCAAAATGAATCGGTCACTGAGCTTGTCGAAGTGACCGGCACATCCGAAGTGACCGATTCCGCGAATACCACCTTCAACGGCCTCCATTCCTTGTCATCTACAAATCCCGACACCGCTTCCGGATGACTGTCCGCATAAGTGACATAAGGCTTGATGTCATAGATCGGTGTCCCGTCCATAAGATCTGCTCCAAGGACGTTTATCACCGGCCCGAGCGGTTTCCCGTCCGAATCCTTTGCGTCATATTCAATGGACTCTATCCTGACCGATGACAGTCCAAGTCCGTTTGGCCGGAAAGGGGAGCGGCTGGCAAACACTCCGATCCGCTCATTGCCGCCCAGCCTCGGCGGCCTTACCGTCGCCTGAAAAGCCTCTCTTTCCGGTCGCGGAGCCGCTTTCCCCGGTCGCGGAGCCTGTCGAAGCGCACCGGACATCGGCAGAGTCGCTTCGATGGTTGGTGAGCCTTGTCGAACCACAGGCTCAGCGACCGAGTCAGTAGGCTCAGCTACCGAATTTGCGGCCGACCGTGGCTTGTTCCCGGAGAATCCCCAAACGAGCCAGATGTAGTCAAACCCCTCCAGTCCGCGCACAGCGTCCGCGCTGCGGAACTGAGGCTCGAACACAATTCGACCTTTCAGCTCAGGAACCAACCCGGCCTGCCTCGGAATCCCGAACTTGGTCTTGAATGGCGACCGGAACCGGGCTACCGGCTCAATGAACATAACTGACCTGATCCCATTTGAGGGCTTCCTCGTTCTGCGGCTTTCGCTCATCGGCAGAATGACCGACGGCGATCAGGCACAGCACGGAATAATTTTCGGGAATATTCAGAATCTCCCTGACCTTTTGCTCCGCCGTTACTCCAGCCTCAACACTTTCACTGCCTCTGATCTGGCACCAGCACGTCCCGAGCCCGAGATCCTCGGCCTGATACTGCATCGTGACAGCGGCAATCGAGCAATCCTCTATCCATTTCGCCTGTTCCTCAGGCTCTCCGAGAACAGCGATCACAATGGGAGCCCCACCCACAAACTGCGATCCCGCCGGCCTGACTCCCGCCAAAGCCTGAATCCTATCCTTGTTGTCAGTGACCACGAATCTCCATTTCCGGAGTCCCATCGCTGTAGGCGACATCAACGCCGCCCTGAGAACAGTCCTGACATATTCATCGCTCACAGGCTCGTCCGTGTAGGTCCTGTGGCTTCTGCGCAGCTGCGCAAGTTCCTTGAATGAGTTCATATTCAATTCCTCCTTTACCGCAAATTTACAATTATTATCCGTTATGATGAATATTCCTGCGCGGGACTTTTCCATCGACAGAGATCTTTCTTAAAAACAGCAAATGAATATATTCTCAAACCTTAAAACGTTTGATTTTTGTTAAAATAATTGTCAAAACCGCATAAATCGTTATAAAATTTGATAAAATTGTTGTCCCTGTTGAAAAAATGTAATATATTTAGGGTCGTAATAAAGCCTTATCATCCGATGGATAACAAGACAAATTCATTAGAAGTCCCTCAAAAGGGAAACATTCTTATAATCAACACAGGGTCCACAACCACAAAGCTGGGCTACTTTTCCGATGGTGTCCGGGTGTTTGACACCAAGCTTGAGCACACCGCCGAGGATGTCGCCAAGTACCCGTCCGTGATGGACCAGGCGGATATGCGTCATCAGGCCATCAAGGATTTTATGGCCTCCAAGGGCATTCCGCTTGAGGATGTGGACATCGTGATGGCGCGCGGAGGTCTCATCGTTCCGGTCATCACCGGCGTTTACAACGTGAATCAGGATATGCGTGATGTCCTGAAAAGCTGCCGTGACGGGAACCACGCCTGCAATCTCAGCGCTATTCTGGCTGACGATGTCGCCAAGGAAATCAACGGGATCCGGGAGGACAAGAAACTGACTCCACGTTTCGGAAAGTGCGTGGCTTACATCGCAGATCCTCCTATGGCTGACGAGATGCTTCCGGAGTGCAGGATGGGAGGAATCCCGGAGTTCTCCAGAAAGACTCTGTTCCACGCTCTTAACTCAAGGGCGATAGTCAGAAGGTACCTCCGCGAGCACGGCCACAAGACCAATGATGTCACAGTGATTGTGGCTCATATGGGAGGCGGCGCGACGATCTCCCTGCACCGAAACGGCAAGGTGATCGACACCAACCACGGCCTTGGCGGAGACGGTCCTATCACCCCGGAGAGATCAGGGTGCTGCCCTCCGTTCGAGCTTATCGATATGTGTTTCAGCGGGAAATATACCAAAGAGGAAATCCAGAAGAAACTCGTGGGCAGAGGCGGCGCCGTGGCTTACTTCGGCACGAACAGTATGCTGGATGTAGAGAATATGGCCAAAGAAGGCAATGAACTGGCCCAGACCTTCCTCAAGGCATACGTTTTGAACATCTGCAAGTACATCGCCGCGATGTCGGCGACCGCTGACGGAAAGATAGACGCGATCCTTCTGACCGGAGGGATAGCGCACAGCAAGATGCTTATGGATCAGATCAAGGCCAAGATCGGCTTCATCGCTCCGGTGGAGGTGTTCCCGGGAGAGGACGAGATCAACAGCCTTGCGGAGAACGGCTACATGATCCTTTCCGGCCAGACGAAGATCCACACTTACAACAAGGACAGAATTATTGAAGATTAAATATTGCGAATGATGAAGAATATAGATTGGAGCAAGCTGTCTTTCAGCTACACTCAAACCAGAACTTTGGTTTACAGCCGCTGCATTGACGGGAAATGGGAGACTCCTACAGTGACCGAGGATTTCAATATCGGCCTCAGCAGCTTCGCGGGAATATTCCATTACGCCCCTTCCTGCTTCGAGGGATTGAAGGCATTCCGCGGCGTTGACGGCAAGATCAGGCTTTTCCGTCCGGACCGCAACGCCAAGAGAATGGCGGACAGCGCGACTTATCTGGACATGCCGTACCCTTCAGAGGAGATGTTCATCGATATGTGCGTGCAGTGCGTGAAGGAGAACATTGAATATCTTCCTCCTTATGAGGCGAGCGGGGCATCGCTTTACCTGCGTCCTATCCTTATGGGAATCAATCCTCAGTTGGGAATACATTCGGCGCGTGACGTGATGTTCGCCGTGATGTGCTCGCCTGTGGGGACATATTCAGGAGCTAAGAGTCTGACTCCCGGCACCGCTGTCATTTCGAGGAATTACGACCGTGCCTCCACTTTCGGTTCGGGATGCTATAAGCTCGGCGCGAACTATGCTCAGTCGCTCCACGCCTACAATATCGCCCACAGCACTGGGTATCGTGAGCTTCTGTTCCTTGACTCAGCCACGAAGACGACAATCGAGGAGTTCGGATCATCCAACTTCTTCGCGATCAAGGGCAACACTTACGTGACACCTCGTTCGGGCAGCGTCCTTCCGTCAATCACCAACAACAGTCTCCGAACTGTGGCCGCGGATATGGGTATGGATGTCGAGGTTCGTCCGATAAAGGTTGAGGAACTGGCTGAGTTCGATGAGGTCAACTCTTGCGGAACAGCAGTGGTCATCACTCCGATCTGTTATGTCGATGACAAGCCGGCTCTTGAGTGCGAGGAAGTGTCCCGCCGCTACAGATTCCCTTCCGGGGACAATTGCGGGGCTATCAGCGAGAAGCTATACAACCGCATCATCGGAATCCAGAAAGGACTTGAGGAGGACACACATAACTGGTGTCTGTTCATCGA
>CAVKYA010000058.1:0-11225 GCA_963660255.1 Bacteroidaceae bacterium
AGAATTTCTTCGCGAACGGGGTCTTGAGGCCGCGGACGGCGTCTCCAAGCGACTTGCCGGTCACCATCGTGCTGACATCGGACGCGGCGAGCAGCCTGGCCTTGTAGTTCTCGTGAATATGGCACTCGTCGGCGATGAGGAACCTTGTGCCGACCTGCACGCCTTTCGCACCGAGCATAAACGCCGCCGCAACTCCTCTTCCATCGAATATCCCGCCGGCGGCAAGGACAGGAATGTCAAGGGCATCAACCACTTGTGGCACAAGCGCCATTGTATGAATATCCCCGATGTGTCCTCCGGACTCGGCTCCTTCTGCCACAACGGCCGTGGCTCCGAGCTCCTGCATCTTGAGGGCGTAAGCGACGGAAGCCACGACAGGGATCACCTTGATTCCTGCTGCCTTCCATTTCTCCATATAGGCGGCAGGGGAACCGGCTCCTGTCGTCACAATCTTCACTCCTTCCTCGATGATCATATCCGCCACTTCTCCGGCATTAGGAGCCTGAAGCATAATGTTGACACCGAATGGCTTGTCAGTAAGAGTCTTGCATTTGCGTATCTCTTCCCTTACGGCTTCCGTGCCGAAGTTGATGGATGAGATCAAGCCAAGTCCGCCTGCATTAGAGACAGCGGCGGCAAGCTTGGCGTCTGCTATCCAGGCCATACCTCCCTGGAACAAAGGACGCTCGATTCCGAGCAGATCACAGATTATACTTTTTATCATATACTTGCAAATATAATAATTAATGTTCGGATTACCACTCAACTACCGCCGCTCCTGAAAGAAGCCCTGCTCCAAAGGCGCTAAAGACCAGAATATCCCCCTTTTTGAACATTCCCTTTCTGTTGCATTCGTCAAGAAGGATAGGGCAGGACGCGGACGATGAGTTGCCGTGGTCGGTGATGTTGACCGGGAACTTCTCCGCAGGCTGGCCCATATAGTTGATGATCGAGTCGATGATCCTTTGGTTGGCCTGATGTATCATAAAGTATGCCACATCCTCCTTTTTGATTCCAACCTCGTCCAGAAGACTTTGCACGCCCTCCGTGCACGCCTTTACCGCGAACTTGAACACTTCACGGCCTTTCATCTGCATAGGGACGCTCTCCTCCTTTTTCGTGATGTAAGGAGTATCGACAAGCGTTCTGGTCTGCCAGATCTCGTCAACGGACGGCTCGGAGTGCAGTTTCGTGCCTTTGACGTTGTCGCCTTCGGTCAGCACGACGGCCCCGGCCCCGTCTCCGAACAGAACGCAGGTCCCTCTGTCCTTCCAACTGGCCATTCTGGTCGGCTCCTCGACGCAGGCGACGATGGCGTTCCTGATCTTGCCGGCCTTGTAGTAAGCCTCCGCCATATCCAGGGCATAGACGAACCCCGGGCAGGCGCAGTTGATGTCGAACATAGGACATTTGAGTCCCAGTTTTTCCCCGATTATGCAGCTCATACTCGGAGTGATATATTCGGAAACCACATTTGAGACAATGAATAGATCGATGTCCTCGGCTTTGAGACCGGACATTTCAAGTGCCTTGCGGACGGCTTCGGTTCCGAGATCCTCCAGATTCTCATCGGTGATCACGTGTCTGGTCTTGATTCCGGTGCGAGGGTAGATCCACTCGTCACTGGTGTCCAGAAATCCCGAGAGCATATCGTTGGTCACTACCTTTCTGGGAAGCGCGCTTCCTGTGCCTATGATTTTCATAAATTTACTATAATTTAGGGTATTCTTTGACAAAAATATGAATATGCCGGTGCCGCTCAAAAATTAAGTGGTGAAGATCCCCAAAGTGTCGTTTTTATGTTGCGAATGTGGCGATTTTTCCGGATTTGTGGCGAATTTCGCTATGTGGGGAGGGCGGAAAAAGGCTCTCTCAGGCATATTCCCGCCTAAAAGAGCCTTCGTTTTCAGTCCTGCGTCGCCGCTTCGTTATTCCTCGGTGACGAATGGTTTTGAAAGAAGTTCCATACCCTCCACCGGCTTGTCGGTAGTGATGAGACTTACGCCTTTCGCGATGAAGTTGAGCATATCGCTGACGTTGTTGACTGTCCAGACATTGACCGTCATCCCGAGTCCGTTCGCTTCCTTGATCCAAGCGTCCGTGAGCTTGCTATAGGAGTAGTCGATACCTTTTATGCCGTCGGCGAGGACGGCAGAAGGAGCCTTGTCACCGTTCAGGTACTGGACGGTGGCTTCAGGCGCAAGTTCCACGAGTCTCTTGCAGACATCGTAACTGAAAGCTATGTACTCAACCTGTCCCTGCAATCCTTTCGCCTTGACCGCATCGACACAGACCTGCGCGGCCTGCATCGTCTTCGCTGTCGTGTTGTGATTCTTTATCTCGATGATCAGCTTCACGTTCGGATAAATCTTCGCTTGGTTCAGGTAGTCGTCAAGCGTAGGAAGCGGCTCACCGTTGGCGAGTTTGTAGTCCTTGATCTCATCGTAAGTCTTTGAGTCAAGTCTCCAGCCTTTGTATTTCGCGTCCTCCGGCACCTCGTCACCTTTGAATGTCGCGTTGTGGTAGATGACCAGCACCCCGTCCGTGGTGAGGTACACATCGAACTCTGATCCGTAAACCCCAAGCTTCTGTGCCTCGGTCAAGGATGCCACAGAGTTTTCCGCGACACTTCCGTAATGATAGCCACGATGCGCCACGATCTTTGTGTTGTAGAGATTCTTCAGATCGCTGACGACATTGAACTCGGATGATCCCAAAGGGTACTGCGTCTCTCCTCTGCCAAGCACAAGACGGTATTTTCCTGCCCGGAAGTCGTCCGGAATGCGGATCTTCAGGAATCCGTCCCCGTCCGTCGTGGCGCAGGAATATGACAGCGACTCACTGCTCATCGATTCCAGTTTGATCCGGTCTCCGCTCTTGAAGCCCTTGGCGTACACATAGAACCAGCACCCCGGCTTGACGTTGGCGTTCGGCAGCAAAGTCAAGTCGCTGATTGAGATAACCTCCGGCTTTATGTCATTCTTTACCACCTTGTAAAGCGCCGCGACATCCTTGGCAGTGAGCGCGTCATCGTATATTCTTGCCACAACGACATCCCCGTTGAATCCGCAATGCGCTCCGGCCGCTCCGTTAGGATCGCCTCCGACGCAGAACCACGTGCTGCCTTCCGTGGGGAAATTCAAGTTTCCGGCCGCTTCCGCCTCGCCTTTCAGCTCCCCGTTGACATAGATGTAGGACTTCCCGGCCTGTTTGTTCCAGACTCCGACAACGTGATAGTACCTGCCGACTTCAGGAGTTATGTTCGAATGGGTCCATTTCCAGCTGGACTTTCCGTTAGAACTTACGTTCGGCAGGAATGTGATGTCCTTGCCTCTGCTGCTGTCCGTGATCAGGAAACCTGTCCCGCCGCTCTGCATCGAACTGAACGGCTTGATCTCCGAACCATTGGCCGGAGCGTCCATCCTGAAGACGACTTCCATCGAGTGCCCGTCCGCAAGCGCGTTCCTGAAATCCTGGCTCTGGGTATAATCAATTTTATAATACCCGGCGCTCATAGCTCCTCCAAGCGTGTGGCTGAAGTGGGCTGCGTATCTGGAATATGCGTCATTGAAATAATTGACAGCCGATGAGCCCTGAACCGTTGTCACCGACATTCTGGAGTCGGAATTGTCCACGGCGGTCCCGTCATTCTTGAATATCAAATCCAGCAGATCCGCTTCCGGCACGTCGGATGGTGTCGGCGGAACGATGATCTCTCCGTCTTTCGAGCCTTTCTTCTGATTGACGGCGATCGAGACGGATTTCGTCCCGCAGGTGAACACAAGGCCGCCTGATCTTGCCTCAAGCGTCTCGTTCTTGGCGATGTTGACCGTTACCTGCCTTGCTCCTTTCTCACCAGAAAGAGGGCTGGCCGAGATCCAATCCGTACCATCCTTTATCTCAAGACTCCATTGTGCGTTCGACATCACGCGCAATGAATATCCATTCTTGCCCTTCGCCTCGAAGTCAACCGATCTTGGAGTCTCGCCGGATTCGTCGTAAACGGAGAACTGCACCTCCTCCTCGTTTTTCACAGACTCTGTGCAGGCTGTCGCCACACCAAGTACCGTAAGGACGCAGACGCAGAATTTCCCGATAAAATTTTTCATTGTAATATGTTTGAGTATAAGTGGCCGATCTCGACAACCTTGAAAACTTTCAAGGATTGAATCAAGGCCAACAAGTTTATGAAGAGCAGGAAGGACAACCGCCTTTCTGCTCTTCCGGAATCGAATCTATTAATATCCAGGGTTCTGGACAAGATTGCCGTTGATTGTGAGCTGCTCCTGCGGGATGGCCAGCCAGTAGTTCTTCGGAGCGGTGAACGTTCTGGAGTCCGTCTCGTAGGCCTCGGTGATCTTGTAGTAGTCCTCGGCTGTCTTGCCCTCGATGTTCCAGGAACGTGGCCTGTTCTGGAGAATGTTCTGAACGACTTTGTATCTCCTAAGGTCATAGAACCATCTGCCCTCGAACGCGAACTCGCTGAGACGTTCCCTGAGAACCGCGTCAAGCAGTGTCTTGCCGGTAGGAAGGCCTCCGACAAGATCCCAGGAATCCTCGAAGTCCGGAAGTCCTGCGCGGTTCCTGACCTTGTTGATGTAGGTCAGGGCCTCTCCGTCGATCTTGCCGTAATACTGTACGTAAGCCTCCACGAAGTCCAGATATGGCTCGGCGAAACGGATGTAAGGGAAGGCGAACTTGTGGTAGGTGAACGTCTTTGAGGTGTTGTCGAAGTTGTTGGACTTGTGGATCCACTTCTTGACATAGTAACCTGTGCAGCCTTGATATTCATTAGCGGTGCTTCCGTCGTTCTGCTGCTCCTCCCCACGGCGGCATTTGAGCATAAATGTCTCGCCGTTGAGGTCGTATGAGCCACGGTCGTAACCGACTGAGGCGTAGAATCTTGGCTCTCTGTTTACGTGGAGGATGGAGGTTTTCTCTCCTGGGTAGCCCGGAGCGTCAACCAACTGGGTCGGATTCTTAATGGCGTCCTTGGTCTCAGGATCGACCTCCATCGGAAGGCCGTTCTTTGAGAGGAAGCACTCCACAGCCTCGAACGTAGGCACGAAATATCCGCGCCATCCCTCACGGCTGTAGGATGAGTAACCTGTGCGAGGAGCCATATTCTTGATGTTGTAAGAGATGTTGCCCTGTGCAGCATAGCAGAAGAGGTGCTCGTACTCATTGTAGAACGCGTTGGCGTCACCGCCGAGGAACGCTGCCCTGTAGTTCTCGTAACCTTTCTCGAATGTGTCGGTCTCCTTGCTCGGGGCATAGAGTTGGAATCCGTCCGCCTCACCCTGCCGGATGGCGTCCTGAGCCGCGTCCATAGCCTTCTTCCATAGCTCTTTGTCATATTCAAGAGGCATCAACGGCGTGCCGTCGTTGTTCTTGAAGTCGGCGTACCACTCGGAATTGCCGTTGACCATCGGAGACGCGGCTTGAAGCCAGAGCCGTGACTTGAGAGCCTTGGCGGTAGTCTTCGTCGCGCGGCCGAGGAAGTTTGATGAATATGACGTCGGGAGGTACTCCGCGGCCTTGTCGTACATATCGGAGATGAACTGCACACATTCCAGATAAGGTTTGCGCGCGTAGTTGATGTCTTCCTGAAGACCGATGAGATGGTCCACGATGACGATCGGGCCGTAATATTCAAGAAGGGTCTGGTGCATATAGGCTATGTTCCAGTAGGCCTCTCCTCTCCAGCGGTTCCTTTCATCCTCGCTCGCGTCCGGCACCTTGTCGATGTTCTCAAGGAGGAGGTAGGCGTTGCGGATTCCACCCCACACGTTGTAGGACACGGCTCCGGAAGCCTTTTTGCAGGTAGTTGACCACATCGCCACGTAGGTGTTGGACGGGGTCTCCTGATTGTTGAACACAAGGGACTTCCACTTGAAGTAATACACCGAGCCGTAGAAGCTTGACACCATATCGCCTCCTCCGCACATCTCAAGCGATGACTGGAAGTACCATCTGTTAGGCATATAGTAGTAGAGCGAGGCCGCGAAGTTGTCGGCCTGCACGTGGGTCTTGAAAAGATCGTCCTCCGTGGCCTTTCCGCTTGGAATCACATCGAGGAAGTTGCAGGAAGTCACCATTCCCAAGACGCAGAACAGTATGATAAAAATCTTCTTCATATTCATAAATGATTAGAAAGTGAACTGGAAACCTGCCTTGACAGTGCGCTGGAGCGGATATGACAGACCGTTGCCGCGGCCTTTCTCCGGATCCCAGTACTTGAACTTGGAAATATAGAACAGGTTGTTGCCCTGAAGGTAGAAGCGAACGAACTTGTAGGTGAATCCGATTTCCGCGTTCTTCAGACGAACGAACGAGGCGTCGTGCATATACAGCGTGGAAGCCTGGGTGTTGTTGTCCGAAGGAACGGTCGTGAGCCTTGGATACTTCGCGTCCTTGTTATTGTTGTCCCAGGACCAGTGATCGTCGGCGATGTACTTGACGATGCCGTAGCCGAAATGCTGGTTGTCGCAGAACGGATGGTTGTTGTACGTCGTGATGTCGTACCTTGAGCTGCCCTGGAACATTATGGAAGCGTCCCATTTCTTGTATTTCACAGAGCCTCCGAATCCGAACTGGATCTCAGGGAAGTAAGGCTTCTCGCTCCATACGAAGTCATTTGAGTTCACGACACCGTCGCCGTTCACGTCCTTGTACTTCACGTCGCCGACACCGTATGCACCGAAATCCTGTCTCGGGCTGTTGTCGATCTCCTCCTGCGAGGTGAAAAGTCCCTCGGCGATGAGCACCTTGTTTGAATTGATCGGCTTTCCGATCTTAGAGAGATGCGGGTTCTTGGAATAGTCAGGCTCGTCCATAGCCTTCACCTCCGAGTGGGCGTAGGTGAACGTTCCACGCAATGAGTACTGGAAGTCGCTGTTCACCACCTTGTTGTAGTTGATGGAGAAATCCACTCCGGAGTTGGAGGTCTCTCCGAGGTTCGCCCAAGGAAGCGATCCACCCACGCCACCGTTCGACGCGAATGACTTGCGCTGCATAAATATGTTTGTGCGGTACTCGTGGAACCAGTCGGCGGACAGCTTCAGGTCTTTGAATATCTCGATGTCGATTCCGACATTGAGTTTCCTGGCGATTTCCCAAGTCGCGTTCACGTTACCGTAGTTGGAGATGAATCCGGCTCCGATCTTCGCGAAGTTGGATCCGAACACGTATGACCTGTCACCCATATCAACCTCGGTGATGTACGGGAAGCGATGGTCGTCTCCGAGGGAGTCGTTACCGACAAGACCGTAGGAGGCGCGTAGCTTCAGGTTAGTCACCGCGCTCTTCAAAGGAGCGAAGAACTTCTCGTTGGAGATGTTCCATCCGATGGCCGCTGACGGGAAGAAACCGAATCGCTTGCCGGCGATGAAGTTCTCGGAGCCGTTGTAGCCGAAGTTGCTTTCAAGGAAGTAACGCTTGGCATAGTTGTAGGTGACACGGCCGGCGAGACCCTGCTCTCTGAACGGAAGAAGTTTCTCCTCGGAGGAACCGGTGGCGTTGTTCACCTTTTCCTTCATATGGTACACGAGGTCGGCGCTTACATCGTGCTTCCCGAATTTCCTCGCATAGTTGATCTGACCCTGCAAAGACCACTCGTGGTAACCGCTGGCGGAGACTGAGCTCTCAAGGTAGGTCGTGCCCTCCGCTCCGATGGAGTTGGCTGTCCAGGTGTAGGTTCCGTCATCGTTGAGCCTGACGCTGTCCGGATCAATCTTGTAATATGCCGGAATATGGTAGCGGTTCGTCGCCGCGTAGGAGTAGTTGTAGAAAGAGACCAACGCCTTTGCGGAAAGTCCCTTGGTGATGAATTTCAGGCTCTGGTCAACGTTGAGGGACGCTGTCATCCAGGAACGGTATTGCTCCTTGTAGCCACGGCTGAGCAACGCGTAAGGGTTGAGGTCGTTGGAACCGGTGTCCCAAGTGTCGTTGTTACCGTACCTTACGAACGTGTCGCCATCCTCCGCCGGAAGAACGGCCGGGAAACGCACCGGGTTCGCGCGCATAGTATAGTAGAAGAGGTTGGACGTGGACTCGTAAGGGCTGTCCTGATACTGAAGCTGCATATTCAGTTTCATCGAGACTTTGGTTGTCTTGGTCGCCTGGGCCGTGACGTTGCTCTGGAACATATACTTCTTGTTGTTGAGGTTAACGTCCAGAAGAGCGTCCTTAGGCTCCTTGATGATACCGTTCTCGTTGTAGATAGAGGCGTTGAGGAAGTAGTTGACCTTCTTTCCGCCACCCCTCAGCGAGACGTTGAATCTCTGGTTCATCGCGAAGTCCTTGAACAGCATTCCGTACCAGTCGTTGTTCGGATAGACGTAAGGGTCAAGATGATTTCTGGTGCCTTCGATCTTCTCGCTGGAGTAGAACGGCACGTAGGCGGCGCCAGACTGGCGGGCCACATTGTAGAGGGCCTCGTTGTAAAGTTCCATATACTGCACGCCGTCAGCTACTTCCTGAACCATTGTCGGCATCGAGATCGTATTGTCGAACGATGCGCTGATGGCGATCTTCTCGGAGTTTCGTCCTTCCTTGGTGGTCACGATGAGCACACCGTTGGCACCTCTGGAGCCGTAAAGGGCGGTGGCGGTGGCGTCCTTCAGGACGGACATCGACTCGATGGCCTCGGTCGGGATGTTGTTGAGCATCGAAGATGTGATCTCGACACCGTCAAGCACGATCAGCGCGCTGGAGTTGGCTCCGAACGTGGATATTCCTCGAATATAGAAGGCGGCTCCGTCGGCTCCCGGCTCACCAGAGGTCTGGCGGGCGATGAGTCCCGGAATATTTCCGGCGAACGAGGTCGTGAGGTTTGAGGATGATGTCGCGAGATCCGCCGGCTTCACCGCCTGGACGGCACCTACGAGGGATTCTTTCTTCTGGGTACCGAATCCGACCACGACTGATTCTTCGAGGGCGTTGGCCTGTACGATCATCGTGACGAGGGTGAACAGATAGGTGTCAGCCACCTTGATCTCCTTAGTGTCGTACCCCATCATCTCGAAGACAACTGTCTGGGTGGTAGGGGAGACGGAGAACCTGTACTCTCCGTGCGCGTCCGTAGTGGCTATCTCCTTAGGGTTTTCCTTGGAATGGATAACGACTCCGGCCAGAGGCGTGTCACCGTCGGAACCGATGACGATACCGTTCAGTATCTTGTCTCCTGTCTTTGCGTTCTGCGCCAGCATCGGAAGAACACCGAGGCAAAGCGTGAGGGCAAGCGTGAATATCCTTTTGATTATCTTATTCATAAGCTTGAATTTTATCTGATGTTACTTCACAATCTGGATCTTGCCTTTCAATGCGCTCTTGGCCTTGATCTGCTCTGCTGTGAGCGGATTGTCGTAGAGTCTGGCGACCACGACCGTACCGTTCCAGGATCCATTGAACTTGGTCTCGCTGCTGTAGTTTCCGGCGACACCCATACTGTGCAGGCCGCTCTTGTGTTTGAGTGCTGTCACTCCGGCAGTGGCCTTGAGTTCACCATCGACGTAGCACTTGATGGTCTCCTTGTCCCAGACTCCGAACACGTGATAGAGCTGTCCCGGCACAGCCTGGACGTGGCTCACGGCGAAGTTCCAGTTACCGTTGCCGTGCTGGATGAACTCGATCGAACCGTCACGGGTGACTTTCGAGCCATCTCCGGCGTTGGTCTTCTCGCCGGGAGCGCCGAGCATCAGAGCGAAACCTCCTGACTGGGTGGCCCCGAAAGCCTTTGTCTCTACGTTTGTGTGCGCTACCGGGATGGAGAACACAGACTCGATAGTGTAACCGTTGTTGATCCTGGCATCGAACGCGGTATATTCACACTCCCAGAAAGCGTAGTCAGCCTTGTTGAAGGACTTGTTCAGGGCACGTGTCACTGTTGGCCCCCAGGCCGCATAGTCCTCATAGTAGTTCATCGTGGCTCCCTTTGTCCAGGAGTTCACTTTGTTTTTGAGAGGTGAGATGTCTTCAGCCGTGCCATCCTCGTTGAACTTGAAGTCCATCAGGTCGGCGGCCGCGTATTGGGTAAGGGTGACCACACCTTTGACATCCTTGTCTTCCTCTGAGTCAGCGCAGATCGCTGAGATGAGCGCGGTCCTGTCCTCGCTGTTTGGATTTGCCTCGACGACGAAATGGATAGTCGCACCGGATTTCGACACTTTTACCCAAGGCTGGTCAGACTCGGCTGTCCAGTTTGTGACGTTGAGAAGATTCACGGAGAGATCACCCTCAGCGGCGTGTCCGTCTGAAAGGACCTCTTTCGCGTCTATCGAGACGGCGAGATTCTTCTGTGAAAGGTCAAGGACGGCGGAAACGCCCGGATCCTCGATGCAGGTGAACGTGAGCTCGGCCTTGTTCTTGGCCGCTGTCTCGGCGATAGGGCTTGCGTTGAGCACGACCTTGTCCTCGCTTTGGGAAACAATTGAAATCCAGGATGATCCGGCTGCGTCAATCTCGCACTTGAAGGTTCCGTTCGTGCTGACGTTGACGGTTGCCTCTCCTCCATTCTTTGGAAGCACGTTGGAAAGGATGGTCGGCTCCAGGAAGAATCTTTGGAGCTGGGTCACCTGAAGCAAAGCCTTCTGCTCGATGTTGTCGCAGACAAAGGCTACCTTTGCCGTCCTTGGTGAGGTTGCGTCGTAAACGGCTGTGGTGAAGTTCACCGTAGCGTCGCCTGTGCCGGTTGACGGAGAGACTGTAAGCCAGTCGCAATCCTTGGGAATACGGATGTACCAATCCCCGTCCGCGGTGAAGGAAACTTGTTTCGTTTCGGAACGATTGCTGAAAGTAATGGCGCTGAGCCCCATTTCATCAGCGTTTTCCAAACTCATCTTGGCTGGAACGCGTGTGGCTTCCTCGGAGGCGCAGGAGCATAGCGACAAAGCGCTCCATCCTGCAAGGACAGCCGACAGCAACAGCTTTGAAAAACTGATTTTCATAAGTAGTGAATCAATAAGTTATTAATAATTTGGTTAATATGTTGTCTTGTTAATTGTTCTAAGGATGTTATCTCCCCGTGTCCGTTCATAAACCAATACACAAATATATGTTTTTTCCTGATTTTTGTTTCTAAAAAAATGAAAATTCTAAAAAGTGTTATATTTGCCATATAAAAGAGGAAAGGATGAGTTTTTTCAACAAGCCTCTGCCCGGCTATCTTCGCGGCAAGAACCAACTTATCTACACCGTGACTTTCACGGCGTTGTTCTCCATCGTGT
>CAVKYA010000059.1:0-11217 GCA_963660255.1 Bacteroidaceae bacterium
CAAGAATGTAATCACCAATCGCTGCCAAAGTCGCTCTCGTAAAGGGGTAAGGCATTGTTGTTTCAAGGGATTCACTTGCATATTCATTAATGAGACATTTCCAAAGGGCGGCACGTGGGAGGTAACATATTCTTAATGAGAAATATAGCGGTATGCCTTTAGTAGGAATCCGCTAAAGACAAACACGGAATCAGGTAATTCACAAGCACTTACACAGCACACCATTCTTTCTGTAATTCTACCAAGCGGGCTTTCACGACTACCCTTACCTAACTAGTATGGACGCAAGATTAATGTCTTTGTTACTCAACAAGGCAAACCAATGCGACGATCCCCCCGGATCAGGCTGGCAGGAAGTTTAGATTTATCACTTAAAAGCCGTTCAACAGAAATCGAAGCAGGCGGATTGGATTTCTGATCAGTAAGGCTTAACTTTGCGGCAGGAATTTATTCCCGGAAAACGGACAAATTAAAAACATTCGAATGATGAACAGAATTGTAAGAATTATCACGGCTACGGCATTGACGCTCGGGCTTTTAGCCTGTGGGTCAGAGGCTTTCGCGCAGAAGAGCCCGGCGTTCGAGGCTAAGTTCAAGATCGCAGAGGGGGCTGACCTGCGCATCCTTGACGACAACATCTGGGACTACAGCAAGGACACCATTCCTCCTAAATGGAAAGAGATCGGAGAGGATCCTCGTGACTGCAACAGGGCTCCGCAGTTCGCCAGACTCGTAAACGACTATCTGCCGGACGTTTTCGCGCTTCAGGAATATTCAAGCCATATGCACAATGAGTTCTACCCGTTGGTGCAGAAGGACGGATATGTCATCGCTTGGGAATCGAAGAAGGATTGGAACAACACACCTATCTTCTACAACAGCAAGGCGCTTGAGCCTCTGTACGTCAACTACAACAAGTACACTCCGGAGCAGTGGTGCAACCACGGGTCCAAGTCGTTCACCTCGGCTGTGCTGAAAAGGAAGGCGGACGGCAAGGTCTTCGCCATAATCGGCACCCACCTTTGGTGGAAGAGCGAAAAGTCCAAACCGGGCAGCACGATGGCCAGAGCGTCACAGATCCGTCTGGTAATGGCCGAGACCGACATCATCAGAGCCAAATACGGGGATATTCCTGTCTTTGTGATGGGAGATATGAACTGCGAGGAAGATTCTGTTCCTATCCAGCAGCTTATCCAAGGAGGCTACGTGCCTTGCTACAAGGCTGCGACGGTCTATGGCGACAATCACAACGGGCATCACATATGCAGTCCGGGGGACGGATATTCGGTCGAGAGCCGCAGACGCGGAGCGGACCGCACCACCGGAGCGATCGACCACTGCCTGATCTACGATCCGAGCGGAAAGGTTGAGGTCAAGGTCTTCGACTGCATTATGGAGAAATACACCATCAAGCTTACCGACCATTACCCTAACCTCATCGATGTGAGATTGTAGGGAATCTTAAAGACAATAAAAAGCCCGGACAGAAACAACACTGTCCGGACTTATTTTTATGAGATCCCCCCTACCTCGGAATGACACAGATGTGGGTGTCACGGACACGCTCGCCATCGTGGTCAAACTTTCCGTTGTCACACGGATAGTTCACGACATTGGTGCCCGCGTCACCTTGCCCCTTGACACACATCGTGGTCGAGCCACCACCATCCAGATTGAGGGCGTACTGAGGCTTGAACCAATTTTTCAGGAATATGGTCAATTCCTTGGCGCTCATTCCCTCGCTGACACCTGAACGCCTGCCGTCAACGGTTATCAGAAGAATATGGTTGTTCTCGGTCTTGGCGATGGCTGTGCGTGGATGGCGCACCGTCTGATGTCTGATCGGATCCTCTGAGTTGAGGGTAAGGATCTGCTCGTAGGTCAGGTCGGTCTTGGCGAACACCTCACCGACAGGCTCGAAATCATCAATCAGCATCGGGGCACTGGAAAGGATGTTAGGCTCGGTGCAGGAAAGGTAGAACTGACGCTGAGCGGAGAGTTTCATTCCCTTGCAGCAATATGAGATGTTGACATTATCGCCATCGATGAACAAGGCACCCTCATTCTTCCACTGCGGGACGACATTGGCGATGTAGGCGTTCTTGATGCTGCCGTAGGTCTGACCAGCGACTTTCACGAATATCGACGCGAGCTCGTAGCCAGCGTTGATGGCTCCGACAGCCTTCTCATTGGCCATCGCGGCTGATGTCGCAACCGAAGGGTAATAGTAAACGAGTTTGAGGTCGTTCTTCCCTGCGGAAAGGTCAACGTCAAGAACATTGACGATCTGAGCGGCTCCGCTGATAACGTCAGTGGCCTCGAAATTCTTCCAGACGACACCGTCGGAAACCGTCGTGGTCTTCCAAAGGGAATTGTCCAACTGGTAAACGGTGTTGTCATACTCCGGCTTTACCGGTTTGTCGGGCTCCGGTTCCGGATCGGGTTTGTCATCCCCGCCATTGACCGTGTGGTGCGGATGGTCATAGAATGAGCTGGTGGTCTCGCCGTCACAAGAGACCGCGCCGACCAGAAGAAGCGATAAAAATATGTAAGTGATCTTTTTCATATTCAAAGATTATTTTAGAACAGGTTTTTCGCCGCTGAGATCCCAGATCGCCTCGTCCCAGCCAAGCTTTCTGGCCACATCGCTGAGGGTCTCATCCTTGCCGGCGGCCTTTCCGTGGTAAGGATAACAGTACATTCCGGAAGCTCCGTTGGATGTTCCGACAGTCAAAGGATTGTCAGGATCGGAGTTCGGCTGGTCCACAAGGAGATTATACGCATCCAGTCCGGGATATTCATAGAAATTGAAGTCGTGTTTACGGTAGCCGTCGGTGTGGGTGTTGTAAATGCTGGAGAATCCGACGATGGCGCCGCTGCTGTAGTGGCCAGGCTTGCCGTCGGTGTTCGTTGCTTTGACATATTCATTCCAGGCAATGCAGTTTACGACCTTGTTGTGGACTGTGGACTTGAAATTCGAGCTCCATCCCGTGGCGCGGCCGACGATTCCACCCACCGCCCAGACACCCTCGATGCTGGCTGTGGAGGCACAGTTGTAGATGCCCGCGTCCGGTCTCCAGAACTCACCGAGGATTCCGCCGGCCGTCAGTTTGGCCTTGACGGAACCTTCCGTGAAGCAGTTCTTGATCGTCACGGTGGCCGTCTCGTTTTCTCCTCCGATGAGACCTGCGGCTCCGTCCTTGTGCGTGGACTCGATGTGGCCGTTGACATAGCAGTTCTCGATCAGACAGGCCGGACCGCCAAGCCGTCCGCCGATGCCGCCGACTCCGTAGGTTCCGGTCTCGAACAATCTTGCTCCGATGACCCTCACGTTATAGACGTGCGCCGCAAGGGTCTTGGTACCGATATAGCCACCGATTACGCCAGCGGCGGAGCCGCCGTTCACGTACGGATTCAGGAAGGTCACATCGTGCACGCTGCCGTACAAGACTCCAAAGAAAGACGGATAGCTTCTGTAAGAGCAGGAGAAATTACTGATAGTGTGACCGTTACCATCGAAATCAACCTCATAGTCGAAAGGATCAGCGTAGTTGACCGGTGTCCAGTCTCCGATGTCGCTCATATCCACATCATCCGTCATCTTGAACCAGACCTTCACCCCGTGCTTCACCTGATCGTGCATATTCACAAGATCCGCAGGCTCTGAGATGAGATAAGGGAACTGATCGGTACCCAAGCCTTTGGCCGGAGCCATATGGCACAGGAATATGTAGGCGGGGGCTCCGACGGTGTAGTTGTCGTAGCCGGAGACCTTGTCCACGACCACCGGAAGGAGGAACACCTCGTCCATCGGCATCTCCTCCATTGCCGTGAAAGTCAAGTCGGCGGATGAGGACGACTTACCGTAGCGAGGCATAATCACGGAAGTGGATTCCAGCTTGTAGGAGTTCGCGGGAGCCACCTTGTAAGAGGTTCCGTGCTCATTGTTGTACGTTTCCACAAGGCCTTCGTCCACCTTGAAACTGATTGTCAAAGGCTCTCCTGCCACCGTGGAGGCCTCCGCCCTGACATTGACAGTCTTGGAATTGCCCATAAGAGCCTTGACCGGCTCGTCACCGGCGGTGGTGACCGCATAAAGGACAGCGGTCTCGTTGTAAGTCTCATTCTCGCCTTGGTCACAGGAAACAAAACCTGAGACTGCCAGAACAAGGGATGAGAATATCAATAGAGTTTTTTTCATCACGTTCAATGTTATCGATTAAAATTTCAACCCGTCATTCCAGCCAGGATTCTGGACAAGGTTGCCTTTTGTAAGGGACCTGTCATCCGTAGGGATCGGATAAAGATAATCCCTGGTCTCGTCCCAGACACCTTCCCCGCCGTGCGGATTGACGTAACCCTTCGTGCCTTCGCTGAGGATTATGTCCCCGCCAAGCTTGTACTTCAGCGTCGCCTTTGTGCCGGACGGGACGGAGTCTTCATAGAGGCAGATGTCCGGGGTACCGTCCCCGTCAAGGTCATATTCACCAGGTCCAGGGAAATACATTCCGTACATAGGCTGTTCGAAGCGCTTGCCTTCCTTCCATCTCATCATATCATAGTAACGGAAGCCTTCCTGCGCAAGCTCGATGGTTCTTTCCCTGCGGATTTCCAGGATTACACCCTTGTTGTCTCCAGCGACGTTAGGGTAGCCGGTGACTTCCGACTCAAGGTACGGATCCGGAGACGCGTTGGCCTCTGACATATTCAGATTCGGCATTCCGACCCTGTCACGGAGTTTCTTGATGGAGATGTCGATGTCCCCCTGAGAGAGCGTTCCGAGCTCAGCCTTCGCCTCGGCGTAGTTCAGATAGACCTCGGCTGTCCTGAATATGATCAAGTCGATGTCGGACTGGCCGTAAGCGTCCTTGTCCGTCGTGGTCACGTACTTGATCGGCTGATAGCCGGTGATCGTAGAGGACAGATCCGGAGCGAGGGCCTTTGTCGTGCCGATTCTGGTGTAGCCAGGAGTTCTGATGGTCTGTGAGAGACGAGGATCACGGTTCTTCGTCTCCTCGGCGAACTGCATCGTCTTGTAGCCAGACTTGTCGGTGAAACGGCTTCCGTCACGCATCAGGTAGCTGTCCACGATCTTCTTTGTCATTCCAGGGCGGCCCATAGAACCGACAAGGGTGTAGTTGGCCGAACTGTGGACCACGCTGTACTGGGCGTTGTAGTTTCTCGCAAGTATCACCTCGTCACCGAGAGCGTTCTCGGAGGAGAACAACGCAAGATAGCTCTTGGCCGTACCCTCCTCAGTGTGAAGGGTGTAGCCGCTCTTGTTCATAAACTCCAAGGAAGCCTCGGCGGCCTGCTCAAGATAGAACCGCCAATCGTGCTCGTAACCGTTGATGTCGTGATACTTACGATAGGTTCCCTCGAAAAGGCAGAAACGGGACTTAAGAGCCAGGGCGGTCCATTTGGTGATGGTGTAAACCGACTTGGCGTCCGGCAGGTTCGCTATAGCGAAGTCGATGTCCTCCAACATCTTGGTCATCACGTACTCACGGCTGTCACGTGGTTTGTAGAGAGCCTCGTCCGTTGACCCCAACTGGGTGTCGTACCAAGGGACATCTCCAAACCTCTTGATTTTCTCGAAGTAGAAATATGTCCTGAAGAAACGCGCCAGACCGACATAACGGTCACGGACTTTCTCGTCCTTGCAGTTTGAGGAATAGTCAATCAGCGTGTTGAACTTTCTAAGGTCAGTGAAAGACCATCCGCCGCCGGAGCCGGGGATTGTCCTTCCGTCACGGATTTCAGCGATAAGGTTCGTGCCGATGTAGTTGTCGCAATTCTCGCTGTAAAGCCCAGTGGCCGGGAGAATTGTGTAGAAATTGTTGCTGAAGGCCTGCATCTCGCTCTCGTTTGTGAAGAACGAGTCCGGAGACAATGTCGCCTGTGGAGTCTTGTTGAGCAGATCATCGCAGGAAACGAGAACGACCGGAACGAAGAGCGCGGCCAATATGTGTTTGATATTATGTTTCATTTGCTCTCGATACATTAGAATGTGATGTCAACACCGAACATAAAAGTCTTCTGCCACGGATAGATGCGCAGGTTGCCGTTGGTCTGGGCCTGCTCCGGGTCTATGTACTTGGAACGCAGACCGGAAAGGTAGGCCAGATTCTCACCTGTGAAATAGACACGGATCCCGTCAACATTGATCTTCTTGGTCAATGAGACTGGAAGGGTGTAGCCGAACGTTAGGTTCTTCAGACGGCAGTAGCCGATGTTCTGGAGATACCTGTCATTGACGGTTCCGAGCTCACGTCCGGAGCTCATCGCCACATAGCCTCTCGGGCGCGGGAAATAAGCGTCAGGATTCTCCTCAGACCACACATCATCCATAAAGTCTTTAGGAATATACGTCATATACGGACGGGCGTACGGCCCCCAGAAAGCCCTGGCGTCTCCGGTAGGATACCAGTCCATCCTTCCGATTCCCTGAAGGAACACCGAGAAGTCGAAGCCCATCCAGTTGAAACCAAGGCTTATGCCGTAGTTGTAACGAGGCTGTCTGTTGCCGATGATCTCACGGTCGCCCGGATCGTCCACAGTATTCTTTCCCGTGCTGATCTTGTTGTCACCATCGAGATCCAGATACTTCAAGTCTCCGGCGTGAAGTCCCTTCTCCGAACCGGCGGAGCCGTTGATGATCTGGTTGACAGATGTCTGATCGACATTGTAAGAGGAAGCCTCCTCGTCAGTGGCGAACAGACCTCCGACACGGTAGCCCCAGATCTCGCCATAGCACATCCCCTCATAGTAGGACATCGAGAGGCTCTTGTCCGGATTGTCGAACTTGGTGATGTGAGTAAGGTAATCGCTGAACTGGAGCCCGACATTGTAGTGGAACGGATGTCCGGCGAGGCTGAACATATCCTTCCAGGAGACCGACAGCTCATAGCCTTTCGTGCGGAGGTCGGCGGCGTTGATCTGAGGTGAGGACGCACCGTAGGACGCAGGAAGGGCGATTCCCGCCGTGAGCATATTCTTTGTGTCACGAATATAAGCGTCCGCGGTGAGCTGCAATCTGTTGTTAAGGAACGCCATATCCACACCGAGGTTGTTCTGGATGGATGTCTCCCAGGTGAGGTCGGAGGCGACCGGAGCGGAGATTGTGGCGCTGACAGGCTTGTCGCCGCCGAACAGATAACTCTGCGTGCCCACTGAAATTGTCCTCAGATAGGCGTAATAACTGCTGACGTTCTGGTTGCCGAGTTGCCCGTATGAATATCTCAGCTTGAAGTTGTCAAACCAGTTCTTGAGCGGCTTGAAGAAATTCTCCTCGGAGACCCTCCAACCGACAGACGCGGACGGGAAGAAGCCCCATCTGTAACCTGAGGCGAAACGGGATGTTCCGTCGTAGCGTCCGCTGACCTCGAAGAGATATTTCCCGGCATAGTCGTAGTTGATCCTTCCGAAATAACCCGCTATGGCATATTCATTCTGACCTCCGCTGACATTGGTTCTTCTGGTGCCGTCGGCGTCCGTTCCGACGAGATTCAAGTCGCTGAGAATGTCGCTCATCAGGTTGTAGCCGGTGCCGCTGGTGGTCTTGGTTCTCTTCGTCTCCCAGTTGATTCCGAGGGTCGCCTTCACATTATGCGCGTCCCCGAAGGTGTCTGAATATGTCGCATAGACGTTGGCCGCCTGATAGTTGGCCAGGCTGTTGGACTCGAATAGCCTGTTCTCGAAAGCGCCGGTCTTAAGGGTCACGATTTCGCCAGGATTCCGGGAGTAGGTCGTGTTCACACTTCTGTTCATATTATTGGAATACTGGAACATATAAGTGTAGTTGGCCTTGACCTCGACCTGCGGGATCGGAGTGAGCGTCAGTTCGGTGGTCGTGCTGATGTTGTTCACGGCATCCTTGTTATGGAATCCGCCGTTGTTCAGGATGGTCACATAGCCGTCCATCACGGTGTACCCGTTGTACTGGGTCGTGTAGATCGCCGAGCCGTCAGGATTGCTCACCGGATAACTGGCGAGAGCGTGCACCGTGCTCTGGGAGAACGAGTTGTTCGCGCCGCTGACACCGGAATATTTATAACTGGAATTGAAATAGCTGGTATTGTTGGACAGCTTGATCCATTTGTTGACATCGAAATTGAGTTTGCTCCTCACTGTGAACTTCTTGTACACATCCGGATCGTTCCTGAACATACCCTGCTCTTTGTTGTAGCCGGCCGAAAGGAAGTACTTGACCCTCTTGGTGCCGCCGCTGAACGAGATGTTGTGGCTCGTGGTCGGCTTGTTGTCATTGTAGAGGTAGTGCCACCAGTCGGTGTTGGCGTAGTAGTTATAGGTGTCCACGCCGTTGCGCTGGTCGATCACGATCCACGGACGCTCCGGATTCTCCACCTTGTCGTTGCGGCGGATCCAAAGCTGCTCCATATCCTCATCAGTGTAGGTGGCGTAAGGCGTTCCTGAATATGACTGGAAGAACATATTGTTGATGAGCACGGAGAAGTAGCCTCTGTCCTCCCAATCCGTCGATGCGGTCGGAGAGGTCCAGCCGGCACGTCCACTGTACCTTACAACGGCCTTTCCTTCGGTCTCGCCTCCGCTCTTCGTCGTAACGAGTATGACACCGTAGGCGGCGCGGGCTCCGTAGATGGCCGCCGCGGAGGCATCCTTGATGACGGAGATGCTCTCCACATCGTTAGGAGCGACCTGCTGGAGATCGCCCTCCACACCGTCCACAAGAACGAGCACGGAACTGCTGTTGATTGAGCCCATACCACGGATGTTGAACGAGGCTGCCTGTCCCGGACGGCCTGTGGCCGATGTCACGTTAAGGCCGGCCACGGCTCCCTGGAGCATATGCGCCACATCAAGGGCGGCCCTGTCCTTCAATTCCTTGCTTCCGACCGTGGAGATGGCTCCGGTCAGGTTGACCTTCTTCTGCGAACCGTAACCCACGACCACCGTCTCCTCAAGCATTGTGGAATTGTCTTTAAGGAATATCCTGACGGAACTCTCCCCGGCCTTGATCCTGACACTCTTCGTGTCGTAGCCAAGGCAGGACACCTCAACGTCGGTGTCCTCGTCCGGAACACTCAACGAGAACCGGCCGTTCTCATCAGTGGTGGTTCCTGTGTTGGTCCCTGTCAGAACCGCCGCACCGATGACAGGCTGGTCGTTAGCGTCAAGCACGACACCGGCCACAGTGCGGGACTTGGCAGGCCTTTGAGCCATAGCGGAGATGTAAACGACGTTTTTCTTCACGTCCACAGTCACGGCGGTCGGGGCGAAAATCCTTGTGACAGCCGTTTCCACCGGCACGTCCTTCACGCTGACGGTGACTTTCCTCGAAAGATCAAGTCCCTCCGTCCTCATAACGAACGAATAGCCGTAATCAGTCTTCAGCATTCCAAGGGCGTTCTCGATGGAAGTGCCCTTGGCGCTAAGCGACACATTTGCGTTCTGCGCGGACAGTCCTCCGGCAAAAAGCGCGAATGAGAGTACCACAGTAAGCGCGGTCCTCAACACTCGCCGTAATGAATAGCTTGCATTCATCCTTTGAATTACATTAGTTAATAATTATTGTTGTGGTTATAACATATTCTTTCACAAGCTGTCAGTCAAGATAGATCACCTTTCCCTCACGCCTTATGCCGAACGGCGTGATGTTCCGCAGCGACTCAAGGATCATATCCGCTGATTCCGCGTGGACTATGCTGATGTAGAACATCGTGTTCTCCAGTTCCTCGTTCCTGAATATTATCCTGACATCGAAGATCCTTTCCAGATCCCTCGCCACCTGCCTGAACGATGAGTGGTACGCGTCAAACTCGCCCTTGTACCAGGCCGGATACTTGGATTCAGCCAGATCGTAAAGGCTTATCTCACCGGTGGTCCTGTCGAAAAAGGCCGCCTTTCCGGAAGTCAGGTGCAACGGAGCCTCGCTCCCGTCGAACGTAACATCCACCCTGCCCTCCATCAGAGTCACGGTCTGCTGGCCGTCATCATCGTAAGCCTTGATGTTGAACTTCGTGCCAGTGACAGCCACCTTTGTCCCGTCCACATTCACGATGAACGGCTTACGTGTGTCGGCAGCGACATCGAAAAGGCCTTCCCCGGAAAAATACACATTCCTTTCCTTACCGGTGAACCGCTCCGGGTACATCAGCCTTGAGCCACCTCCCACTATAACCTTCGATCCGTCCGGAAGCCTCAGCAAACGTTGCTGTCCGTTTTTCACGAACACCTCGCACCAACTCATCGACTCGGCGGCCTCGGCTCCCATCCTCGAACCGGAATAAAGTCCGATTCCAAGGAATACGACCGCCACGACGGCCGCTGCGGCGAGCATCCTGAACACAACCTTGCGGTGCATCCGCCCTATCCTCATCCTGAACGAGTCCAAAGCGTCCTTCACATCACTGTCCGGGATGTCCATCGATGGGGAGTTCCAGAGTTCCCTGTCGTAGGCCTCCAGCTCTTCGGCGGACAGTTCCGCCATCCTTTTTCTATAATCGTCGTTATTCATCTCGTCATCAAGTCATTTGCGTGGCCAACTCGTTCCTCAGCTGTTCCAAAGCGTTGCTGATGTGCTTTTCAACGGTACGCTTGGATATTCCCAGCATATCAGCGATCTCGGAGTTGGAGAGTTCAAGGTAGCGGCTCATACTGAACACCCTGCGGCGGATCCGAGGCATCGAATCAATGACCGCGCGGATTATCTCAAGGCTTTTCTGGCCGTCAATCTTCTGCTGGATATTCATTTCTGTCGTCAGTTGCTCCGCATAGCGCTCCTGCACCTGCTCGATGCGCTGGCTCTCCCGGAAGTAACTTGCCGTCTCATTCCTTGTCATAGTGAATATATAGCCGTTCAGATCCTCCACGCGGCGAACCTTCCTTTCCGTGAATATCTCCTCGTGATGCAGCCAAAGTTTGTAGAATATGGAGGATGTGATCTCGTCCGCGACCCAACCGACACGCACAGCCCGGAAAGCGTAACTATACACTTTCCTGTAATAAAAGGCGAATATGCGTTCAAAGACCGCCGGGTCGCCTCCCCGAAGAGCATTGGCGTCCATTTCAATCTCCATACATTAATAATACGCATAATCCCACAGTCACACGTAGAAAAATCCTGAAATTCTTTCAAAAATCCTTATCACGGCCGGATTTTCCTCCAATCCTTGCCGCTACGGAATAGATTTCGTACCTTTGTTATCCGTTATGAAGTACGGATTCGACAACGAA
>CAVKYA010000060.1:0-5584 GCA_963660255.1 Bacteroidaceae bacterium
GTCCATTCCACATTCGTGCAGCCGCAGGAGGACACGACATTGTAGATCAGCAACGGCTTGTCACCAACATTCTTAACCGTGAACGTGGCTGTCACCGGGCCATCCGATACAAGGATGTCCCCGAAATCGTGCACGGTCTTGTCCAGCTGGACGACCCCACCGAATGTGTTGTCCTTGCCCGAGCCTTGGGCGGCGATGAAGTCGCTGGCGGACACAAGCAGAATCAGCGTGGTGGCGATATTCTTGAATATATTCATAAACAGCATTTTAAAATTTGTCCGAAGTTCTTTCGCTCAAAAGAAGATTTCAGACAAACACTTTAATATTCAAGGAATGCAAATTCCTTTCCATCGGCAAATTTACCACTTAAAAGATACTTTTTCAAATCCAAGTCTGTCAATCCCGGGAAATGGTTCTGAAGTCGTCGTCAGCCTTCAATGAGATTGTGAGTGGAGAAGTGAGAGAATAACTCTGCTGACTCTGTCGAGGACTGTACTTCTATCTTGAATCTTCATCTTTGTACGAAGGAACTATTTTGACAAACACAACTATTAATATTATGGCAAATCTTTTAGATGAAGTGGCAGTATCCTCAAGACAGCGAAACGTGATGTGGGGAATGGCGATTCTGTCATAACAGTCTATGCCTATGGTTACCGTAGAAGAGAACGACTTACATATGTCAGCGTATGGGGTGGCGATGGCAGATCACATCAAGCGCCCGTTTATTGGGATGAATACATAAACGTCATTGGACAAGGAAGCATCCGCATACGGGAGGATAATGATTTTGAGGATAACGCAATCAGCCAACGCGAGCGTATGGATCATATCAACACCGTACTAAACAATGCGAACCTGAACATATACAGAAGGCACATAGCGTCTAAAGTGTAATGTACTTTCAGCAAAACACCACCCCAAAAGGCTAAGCAGTGTTTTTTGATAGCGTGGCAGATAACAGTTTGATAGCCAATAGAAAATACAAACTCCCGATGCGGGATTTGGCATCAGAAAACACATTCAACAAGTTGATTATCAAGAATGTAAGTGCCACGTCATTCGGCGACGCTGATGACGGAGATGTCCCAGGCTGATGTTTTCTCGAAAATATTATCTGTGACATTCAGATTGTTCGCCGCGGACTGAGGATAGAACTTCCGGACGACAAGAGTGCCGTGACGGCGGTTGGAATATTCACTGGGCTCTTCTGCTGAGTCAGATGAGACCTGAACGGACATATTCAAAGACTCGCAAGGGATGAGCATATCCGCAAGAGCGCAGGACGCGTCTGCTTTGAGTGAGGATTCCGCACCGGTCACTGTGAATTTGCAGGTACCGAAAGGGATGACAGGCTTCCGGCCACCACTCTCCTTGAATATTACCGTCAATGAATATTCCCCCTTTTCATTCAGTTCGCAGTCGAAGGATTTGTTTTCCAGTTTGTCACAGCGGAAAGAAGTGCTTTTCCCTTCAGGAGATTTCAGGACAACGGTGACATCCAGATCCGCGCCTGTGCTGTTGGAACAGTTGATAGACATCCTTTGGGCGAACATTTCAGTTCCCCAAAACCCAACAGAAAGAACAAGTAGGAGACAGATGACTGATTTCTTCATAGCGCAACGATTTTAAACGTTACAAACTTACATAAAAAAATCCGAGATTTTTACATCCTATGGGTAAATAATGACAAATTTCTCCGTATAGGAGCAGAAATCGCTGCCGGGGCAGAATGGTCGCTACTCAACGTAAAGGAGCAGTCCCTTAAGATACTCGCCTTCAGGATGGTAGATGTTGACGGCGTGGTCAGCCGGCTGGTTCAGACGGTCGAGAATCCGCACGCTACGGCCTGTCTGGGCGGCGGCTGAGAAAACAGCGAGGGCAAAGGCCTCCTTGTCAACTACTTGCGAGCAGCTGAACGTGAAGACCAAGCCACCCGGAGCGACCTTGGAGATCGCGGCGGCATTCAGGCGTTGGTAGGCACGGAGGGCGTTGTTCAGAGCGCCTCTGTGTTTGGCGAATGCAGGTGGGTCAACGATCATAAGGTCGTATTTGTCCTCGGGAACGTTGCGGAGGAACTCAATGGCATCCGCACAGTAACCTGTGTGCTGAGACGGATTGAAGCCGTTCAACGACATATTCCTTTCCACCATATCGATGGCTTTGCGGGAACTGTCAACGGAATCGACGTGGACCGCACCGTTGCCAAGGGCATAGACGGAGAATCCGCCGGTGTAGCAGAAGAGGTTCAGGACGTTGCGGCCTCGGGAATATCTCCCCACAAGGGCGCGGTTCTCCCTTTGGTCAAGGAAAAAGCCAGTCTTCTGGCCTTCGGTCCAGTTGACAAAGAACTTGTGGCCGTTCTCAAGGACGATCTGCTCGTCATCGGAGAAGCCTTCGGAACGGTAAAGGTAACCGTCAACGAGATCGAGGCCGGCCTTGAACGGAGCGGTTCCGGAACTCTTGTCGTAAACGGCCTTCAATGACTGGCCATAAACTGATTTCAAAGCCTCGCAGATAGCTCCTTTGGCACGGAACATCCCGACGGAGTGGGCCTGCATAACACAGACACCATCGTAATAGTCTATTATCAGGCCGGGGAGACCGTCACCCTCACCGTGAATCAGACGGTAGCAGTTGGTGAGAGCTTCACCCGGTCGCTGAGATTCCTCTCTCGGTCGCCGAGCCTGTCGAAGCGACTGTTCTACGTTGGCCGGCCCTTCGACAAGCTCAGGGACCGACTTAATGTGATCAGGGGTCGCTTCGACAGGCTCAGCGACCGGCGTGGCCAACCCCGCAGCAACGCGAACACGAAGCGCACGGGCGATCATATTCCTCCAAAAGTCAGGAGAAAGGACATCCTCGCCGGCGAAGCTAAGCACGCGAACAGCAATCGAACCTATCTGATAGTGTCCGTAAGCCAGAAAATCCCCGCCCTGAGAGAACACACCGACGATGTCACCTTCTGCTGGTTCACCAACAATCTGGGCGATGGCACCGGAAAAAACCCACGGGTGGAATCTCAAAAGAGAGTCCTCCCTACCTTTCTTTAATATTATCTTTGTCATTTTCAGTGTGTTTTGGAGGATTAGGAAGCATCTGCTCAGGAGTCAATGGATTCTTCTCCGAAGCCAACAGCTTGTAGTACATCTCACGGCAGATCCAAGCGTCAGTAGCAGCGTAGGCCTGCTGCGAATCAGAAAGCACATCCGCCTCCCAGTTGGAAAGCTGTTGAGTCTTGGAGATCCGCACCCCGAGGATTATCGCCGCCATCTTCTTGACACTCTTGTCTTTGATGCCATATTCCCAGACCATCTTCTGAAGATCGACGAAGGCTTTCGGCTCGAAATCGTGATGCTTCTTAAGGCCGCGCACATCGTCAGTGACAGCCGCTCCGACCTTGATTATCTCCTTGCTCGCCAGAATCTTGCGCAACGACTTAGGAATGCCGCCCATCAGCTTGACCCGAAACAGGTAAGCCCTCTCTTTGCCGGAAAGCTGCAACAGCGAGACCCCGTAGTGCGGTTGGTTGGCGGAAAAACAAGGCCGTGACTCAGTGTCAAAACCGATAACCTTCTGCCGCCTAAGGTAACTGACGGCCTTGAGAAACTCAAAACCCTGGTTATCAATAACCTTAATCTTACCCGGGAAGCTCGAAGGCTCCAGTTGTTCTATTTCCTCCGGACTAATGCTGATTTTGTACGACATAAGAATAATAAGTGTTTGGAGCAAGAACCCCGACCGTGTCTGGGTACGAAACCGGAACAAGACTGTCAACGAACGGCAGGACGGACACCTTGGAATCCAAAGAGTCACGCACAGCCATAAACAGCCTTGCGGAAGGATATGAGATATTGTGCGTGAAAGCGTCCATTTCCCTCATCTTGCGGAAGCAAGCCTCAGAGAATGAAAACGTTGTGTCTGATGAATATATTACCGGAACATCGCAGCCTATTCTTTCGAAAAGGTCTCCGACATCGCTGCCGCCATATTCAGAAAGAATCGGGCAGCAGATGATGAGGACCTTGCAGCGGGAAGGGAGTTGAAGCGCGGCGAGAGCGTCGTTTACCGCCAGTTCCCGCAAGGTGGTCTGTCCGGCTTTCGTGGCTGGCAGATTCATATAGGCGGTGTCGGCGAAATTCAGGATAGAGACGATCGTCTCCCCGGCGAAGTCCGGCAGTCCGTCGCTGACTTTACGTGCGTCGATATTGTCGAAATCATCGCAAAGCATCATCTTCTCACTGAGACGAAGACATCCCGAAGGATCGCCGACCAGGACGATCGCACCGGAAGGTTTGCCGTTGCTTTCAGCCAATGTCCTCAGGCTCGGGAGGGAATCCGCCAAGAGAGAATTGACGTAGGCTATTGTCCTATAGCCATTTTCGACCCGCCTTGAACAGCCGGAAGCCGCAATGACGGATAAAGCCAACAATATTACCTCAAAAAATCTCTTCACTATTATCAAATACTTTCCTGATGGCAAGGCCATTTGAACCACTCAAATTTTACAATTTATACCATTCAGACTACAAAGGTAAAAAAATCTTCACTATCTTTGAAGTTAGTTGTGTATAAAACTCCTTGACAAGATGGTTAAAGTATCAAAAAAAGCAAGCCGGATGCCGGCTTCCGCGATCAGGAAGCTTGTGCCTTTCGCCGACGCGGCCCAAAACAACGGCATCAAAGTCTATCACCTCAACGTCGGCGCGCCTGACATCAAATCCCCCGAATGCGCCCTTGAGGCCGTGCGCAAAAACACTCTCGACCACGTTTCCTACACCAATTCCGCAGGTCTGCCGGAGCTCCGCAAAGGACTGGCGGAGAAATATTACCGTGGCATCGGCATCGAGGTCTCTGTCCCCGAGATCATCGTCACCGTGGCCGGAAGCGAGGCGGTCAACCTTGCGCTCCAGATAGCCTGCGACGAGGGCGACGAGCTCATCGTCATCGAACCTTTCTACACGAACTACAACACGTTCTGCTTTGAGAGCGGAATCACCCTCAAAGCCGTCCACACAGACATCGAAAGCGGATTCAAAGTTCCCCCGATCGAAGAATTCGAGAAACTCGTGACTCCCCGCACGAAAGCGATTCTCATCAGCAATCCAGGCAACCCGACCGGAACCCTCTACGGCAAAGAGGAAATGCTCGCCCTCGGAGATGTTGCCAGAAAACACGGGCTGTTCCTGATCTCAGACGAAGTCTATAGAGAGTTCTGCTACACCGACGAGCCTCATTTCTCGGCAATGAATATACCCGATCTCGCAGAGAATGTCATTCTCGTCGATTCAGTCTCAAAGCGTTACAACCTCTGCGGCTGCCGCGTCGGCTGCATCGTCTCCCACAACAAGGAAGTGATGGAAGCGGCGATGAAATATGCCCAGTCCCGCCTATGCCCGCCGGTTTACGGCCAAATCGCCTCGATCGGCGCGCTCAACACCCCGCAATCCTATTTCACGGAAGTGAAAAATGAATATATCGCCAGACGCGACTATGCGGTCTCCCGTCTCAACGCAATGGAGGGGGTATATTCCCCGACTCCTATGGGAGCGTTCTACACAATCGCGCGCATTCCGGTGGACGA
>CAVKYA010000060.1:6138-8236 GCA_963660255.1 Bacteroidaceae bacterium
CCCCTTCTGGCCACCTCCTACGGCACAGGCGAATTGATCTCGGACGCTCTTGAATATGGTTGTGAAGAGATTTGGCTTGGCCTTGGCGGAAGCGCCACCTGTGACGGCGGAACCGGGATGCTGCAAGCGCTTGGGTACAAATTTCTGACGGATAATGGCTGTTCATTCGTTTCCGGTAATACACCACAAGGCATACTCAAAGAAAGTTCGTCCACTTGCGGGAGCATTCACAAAAACATTCCCTCAGAAGATCTTTCTGATTTTAAGAATATTCCAAGAGTCATTCTCAAGAATATTTATGGAATAGACAGTTCCGGACGGAATAAATTATTGGATTCCTGCAAGATAACCGGATTCTATGATGTCTCCGTGCCGTTCTGCGGCCCTGATGGAGCGGCGAGGATGTTCGCTCCGCAGAAAGGCGCTGATCCTGAGATGGTCGGAGCGTTGGATAGCTGGCTCTCAAGACTTTGCGAGACATATTACCGATTTTTAGGAAGAGATGTTTTGAATATTTCTGGAGCTGGAGCCGCAGGCGGAATCGGCGGAGCTCTCGGCGGGATCCTCGGAGCGTCGATGGTTCAAGGAATCCGCAAGGTTCTGGATCTCAGCGGTTTCGACAACAAACTAAAATCCTGCGACCTTGTCATCACCGGCGAAGGGCGCGCTGACGCTCAAACCCTCCGAGGCAAAGTCCCTGTCGGAGTTCTTGAATATGTCAGGGCGCATTCCGTTCCAGAAAATCGTCCCAAAGTCGTTCTGGTGGCAGGTCAGGTCTCAGACTGGCAACTGCTCCTTGAAGCCGGTTTCGATGCCGTGCTCCAGATAACGCCAGAGAGAATGTCTCTCTCCGAAGCTCTGAATCCAGCCACAGCCTCAGCCAACATCACAAAAACGATCCGAAAGTACATCAATCAATAACGGAATGTCGCTTCGACAGGCTCAGCGACCAACGTGCCCCAGTCGCTTCGACAGGCTCAGCGACCAGCGTGACTCAGTCACTTCGATAAACTCAGCAGCCAACGTGTCTCAACCGCACCAACAGACTCAGCGACCTAGGCGCATCAGTCTCGTCGGTAAGCTTCGTGAACAGATTGATTCGGTCACTAAGTTTGCCACAGATCGGTCAATGAGTTTGCCACAGATCGGTCACTGAGCTTGTCACAGATCGGTCACTGAGCTTGCCGAAGTGCCGAAGTGCCGAACTCAGCGTTAAAAGACACAACTATATTCCTAAAACCTCATAAATTTTCGGGATGAGGAGTGAGAGGACATATTCATACTCCATAAAGTGAGTGCCGTCGTAGATGGTCCAGGTGCCGTCGCCGAAGTATTTTTTCCAGGAGCGGATTGAGACAACACCGCTGCGGCGGTAATGGTCGCGGGTGCCAAAGAAGGCATAAAAATAGTCCTTGCCGCCGTTGCGAGGGGTATTTTGCAAAGCGTCATCGAGGACTCGCCTCCATTTTCTCAAAGGCTTGTAGATGAAATGCAGTTTCTGGCGATCACCGGTTTTTGGTCTGTAAATCCTGTCAAACAGAGCCGTGACACCAGGAATCAAAGTCAGCCAGGCCAAGGCCACGAAATATCGTGGAGCATTAAGTGACGGAGAGACGAAAAGATGCGGATACCCCTTCAGCGCAATGGCGTGCGTTGCACCCATACTCTCCCCTATCACAAGATCCGGACGGACTTCAGTCGCCCAAGCGGCCAGCTGATCGTGAGCGATTTCCGGATCAAAATCGTAAGTCCTGATGATTACCTCAAAATCGGGTCCCAGATTATCCCTCAGAATGGACGGAATACGGCTATCACCGCCCCCGCCCATTCCGTGGACATAAAGTATGACGTGTTTGGCCATCCGCTATTTCTTTGCGACCAAGTCGCTCATCGCCAGATTGATAAGTATGTACCCCAAGAAACTGGTCAGGAAGATGAACGACCAATGGGAGCGTTCGACAAGCGCGATGATGATCGCCAGACCGACAATGACCAGAAAGGCGATTCGTTTCACCACCTCCAGTTTCGAGGCTTTCTTACCACCGCCGAACTTCATCGAGAACATCGGGATCTCGCAGACCAGAAGATAGCACAACAC
>CAVKYA010000060.1:8750-10945 GCA_963660255.1 Bacteroidaceae bacterium
ACCGCTTACTTGATTCCAAGCTTCTTCTTGAGATCCTTGGAGAGGGCGTCCTTGTGAACGAGGATATCCATTGACTTGGCGCGGACAAAAGAGTCTGAGCAGTACCAGATTCCAGCGTACTTGCCTGTGGTTCCCCAAGAATTCTTGACCATAAAGTAGTTGGTGCCGTTCTGATCCTTGGCGACTCCGAAAATCTGCATACCGTGATCATCAGTGGTGGTCTTGTTGTCAAAGCCTTCCTGACGGGATTCCTGGGTGACAGGAGCCTCCTTAGGGAGTTCAACGACGGCCTCCTTCTTCTCTCCGGCCTTGCCTACCCAACGCTCCTGATCTGAGCCAGAGGTCGCCTTCACATCCTCAAGAAGCACACCGATTCCGTTTCTGGTGAAGCCCTTCTCGCTCACGTCGGTTCCCCAAGCAAGGGTGTAACCTTTGTCAACGGCGTTGTAGATGACCTCCATAAACTCGTCAAGAGGAATATTGTAGGCTGAATCCCACCTCCAGTTGTCGGAGATCTCGATGATGAACGAGGTGTAGAACGGATGGTGCGTGAATGAGGTAAGGGTCACATAATCAGACGGAACGATACCCATCTCATCCCTGTAGGAAGCAGGGGTGTAGGTCTTGCCGTTATATTCAAAAGTCTCAGGGGTCTCGCCGAGGAAGTTGTCCACGATTGCATCGAAGCCCTTCTTCCAAGTGGCGGAAAGGGTTCTGTTAGGATTCTTGGCGATAGCCTCGACATAAGCCTTGGTAGTCGCATCCAGTTCTCCGTGGATAGGAAGCGGCTGGAGCCCAGGCATCGCGCTCTGAGGCACAAGGCCATAGTCCTCGACAACGTGGAGAACGTCATCGGCCTCGGAACCAGCAGCGAAGTTAATGTTGCCGTCCGTGCGGACATATTTCACAGCCCTGTCCTTGTAGGAATGGGAAACCACAAACATCTCGGAGAAGTCAGGATAGAGGGTCGTGTCCTTGATATTCTTGATTCGGATTGCCTCTGACTCAAGAAATCCAAGGGTCGAGAAGCACCAGCAGGTTCCGGAACGGTACTGGTTCTTGACTGACGTGATAGGGTTCTCCTTAACTACGGTGAACTTGTAGTCCGCCTCTGGCTGGGCCGGCTTAGGCTGCGCAGAAGCAGCGAGAGGAAGAAGCGCCACAGCAACCGCGGCGATGATGATTTTCTTCATATTCTTGAATTTTAATAATTTTCAGCCTTTACTTGGAAATAACTTCTCGGGTGCTTGCAGACCGGGCACACTTCCGGAGCCTTCTTGCCGATCACGATGTGGCCGCAGTTCGAGCACTCCCAGATCATATCCTCGTCCTTTGAGAAAACCACAGCGTCCTGCATGTTCTTCAGCAGTTTTCTGTAACGCTCCTCGTGGGTCTTCTCAATCGCACCGACCTTCTCGAACAGGAAAGCGATCTCATCGAAGCCTTCCTCCTTGGCCGTCTTCGCGAACCCGGCGTACATATCCGTCCACTCGTAGTTCTCGCCCGAAGCTGCGTCCGCAAGGTTCTCCTCCGTAGAAGGCACCCCGCCGTCGTGCAGAAGCTTGAACCAGATCTTGGCGTGCTCCTTCTCATTCTTCGCCGTCTCCTCGAACAGTTTGCCTATCTGCACATAGCCATCCTTCGCTGCCTTCGAGGCATAATACAAATACTTAGTGTGAGCCTGGCTCTCCCCCGCGAACGCAGTGCGCAGGTTCTCCTCGGTCTTCGATCCTTTAAGTTCCATATCCTATGAATATTAATATGTTTTCAAACGTACTACCGCAGTCGCACGGATTGGCAAGTCCCTCCTGTGCGGCTCCAACCTTGCAAATGTAATAAATTTACCTTGATAAAGAAAGCCTTCAACGACGATTCACCACGATTCACCACGCTCTATTTCTTATAGAAATGCCCAGCGTCAAATGATATAGAATTCTTCGAGTCGTCTTCTGGTACTACCAGAGGAGCATAAACCGGCAATATCGCTCCTGTCAGTGTCCCCAAAGCCTATGACGACAGCATTATATGACAAAAATGTCACCGTCACAGCCCCAAGGAAAGCACTCCGGCGACATTTCAAGGCGATTTCGTTGCCGCAGAAGATCAAGAGAAGTGCGTTTCCTGCACCAACGGTGCGTCACGGTATATTCTGTACACAGAAAGTCCTTCTCACGAACATTTCCTATCCTGTAAAC
>CAVKYA010000061.1:0-10820 GCA_963660255.1 Bacteroidaceae bacterium
AAACCGTCCAAGCCCTGAAGCAGGAATGGAACCTCACGCTCCGACCTGCCGCAGAACACGCAGTGTCTTGTTGTACCTGAGTTCTTTTTCTGAGGCATTACTTGGATTTCTTAGTAAGGATCTCGTCCACCATTCCGTATTCCAGAGCCTCCTGGGCTGTCATCCAGAAGTCCCTGTCGGCATCGGCGAAGACCTTGTCATAAGACTGTCCTGAATGCTCGGAGATGATGTCGTAAAGTTCCTTGCGGGTCTTCTCTATCTCCTTTGCGGCGATCATTATGTCCGCGGCCTGACCTTGAGCTCCGCCAAGAGGCTGATGGATCAGCACTCTTGAATGAGGCAGACAGGAACGTTTACCCTTCTCGCCGGCGCAAAGCAGCACAGAACCCATAGAGGCCGCCATACCGGTACAGATTGTGGCAACATCCGGCTCAACAAGCTGCATCGTGTCGTAAATCGCAAGGCCGGAAGTCACCTGACCACCAGGAGTGTTGATGTACAGCGAAATGTCAGCGTTGGAGTCAGTGGAGGCAAGGAACAGAAGTTGAGCCTGGATGATATTGGCTACATCATCGTCAATCGGAACACCAAGGAATATGATCCTATCCATCATCAGACGGCTGAACACGTCCATCGAGGCGACATTCAGTTTCCTTTCCTCGATGATGGTCGGATTGATGTAGGCGTCCGTGGCTCTCTGATAGCGGTCAAGGGTCATTGAACTCAGTCCAAGACCCTTGGTCGCATATTTCAGGAATTCCTTGTCCATAACTACTTAAGCTCGCGGAATTTCTCCTCGGAGATCTTCTTGTTCTGAAGGGTGATCTTCTCCTTGACGGCGGCGATCACCTTCTCGTTCTCGACGTTCTCCTCGATGTTGCGCATCTGCCTCTCGTCCTTGAGCATCTGAGCGGCGGCGTCCGTAAGGAGTTCCTCTGGCACGTTGCCCATTCCGTACATAGCGTACTGGTAGGCGGCGTAAGCCTTGGCGGCCTCAAGCATATCCTTGTCCTCGACCTTGAGCTCGAACTTCTTCATCAGGGAGCCCCTTACAAGCTGCCAGCGGAAATCACCGAGGAATCCATCAAACTCCTTCTCGATGTCTTCCTTGGAGAACTTCTCCTTGTTGTTCTCGTAGAGCCATCTCTTGAGGAAAGCCTCCGGAACATTCACGTTGGCCTTGTCCACGAGGTACTTGCGGAGATCCTGGGAGAGTCTGTAGTCAGCCTCCTGCTTGTAGTTGGCCTCAAGCCTCTCCGCGATCTTGGCGTCAAACTCCTCGGTCGTCTTCACGACATCCTTTCCGAAGACCTTGTCGTAAGTCTCCTGACACTCGGTGGCAGGAACGAAGGTCTTGACATTCACGATGGTGACATTCCAGACAGGATCAAGGGCGGCAAGCTCCTCCTTCTTCATCTTGAGCATAGAAGACCTGTCCGTCTCGTTGGTGAACGCCTCGTTGACGTTGACATCGAACTGAGCGTCAACCTTGACACCGAGGAAGTTCTTCTTCGCGTCGCCCTCAACCTTGCTGACAGCGACATAAACGCCCTCAACTACTTTCTCGCCCTGCTTGAAGTCAACCACAACGTAGTCTTCCTCACCTGCGGCCTCACCCTCTTCGAGCTGGCCGTACTGCCTGAGGATGTTCTCCTTCATAGCGGCCTTCGCCTTGTCGGTCACCTCGATGTTGTAATATGGCAGCTTGTCATCCTTGGTGACATCGATGTTGATCTCAGGAGAAAGACCGAGGTCGAACTTGAATTCGAAATCATTGCCGTCCTTCCACTCAAGTTCCTTCTGGGACTCGCTGGAGATAGGCTCACCGAGAATATGCAGGTTGTTGTCCTTGATGAACTTGTCGAGCTGCTCTGAAACGACACCGTTGATGGCCTCGTAAAGAGCCTGGTCACCATAGACTTTCTTCACGAGCGACGCCGGAACCATTCCTTTGCGGAATCCCTTGAAGTCAGCGTTCCTTCTGTAAGCGGAGAGTCTCTTCTTCTCCTGCTCGGCATAGTCCTCCGCCTTCAGGGCGATGGTCAGTTCGATGTTAAGATCATCGATTTGATTCTTGATTACTTCCATAATTCTGTAAATATTATTTTAAATTAATTATTCTTTCTTTGAGGGTAAACGATCCTCTCGTGGTAAATCTGTGAAAGATAAGCCTTGAGCGTCTCCTTCACCGTGTTCAGATCCTTGATCGAGATGTCGGCCTCGTCAAACTGGCCGATCTTCATCTTGGAAGCGACGATGTTCTCGACAAATGTCGAGAATGTGGCCGCCGAATTGTCTTTCAATGTCCTGGAGGCGGCCTCCAGAGTGTCGCAAATCATCAGAATGATCTGCTCCTTGGTCTGAGGCTTGCGTCCCGGATAGTAAAAGTCGCTGACATCATCAGGATTACCGCCTTCGTTAAGGTACTTGTTGTAGAAATACGATGTGTTAGAGGTTCCGTGATGTGTCAGGATAAATTCCCGGATCACTCCCGGAAGCCTGTACTCGGCGGCAAGTTCCAGTCCGTCGGAAACGTGCTTGATGATGGCCTGCGCGCTCTCTTTCGGCGACAAGCCTTCGTGATAATGCACACCGCCGGGGGACATACTCTCGTTCTCAATGAAACAGAGAGGGTTCTTCATCTTTCCGATGTCGTGGTAAAGCGCCCCGGCACGCACCAGAAGCACGTTGGCGTCAATGGCACGGGCCGCCGCGTCACACATATTCATAACTTGCAGCGAATGTTGGAATGTGCCCGGAGCCTTGTGCTCCAACTCACGCAGAAGCTTGTTGTTCGTGTCGCAGAGCTCACGGAGCCTTGAACTGGAGACAAGGTTGAACATCCTCTCGAACAGATAGATGAGAGGGTAGCCGGCCACGATGAGCATAGAACCGATGAACATATAGAGCACGGCTATGTAAGGGTCATCGTTGACCATATCTATAAGCCTGAACCCGAAATATGTCACCAGAAGCGTGACGAAGACAATCCCGGACATCACGAACTGCTGCCATCCCTGGTTGAAATACTTGAACGCGAACACCGCCACGATGCTTGCCAGAAGGAACATCACGAAAAGCACGATTCCGTTCTCGGCGAAAATCAGCAATGGGAGGAACGACACGCAGCAGATCGGAAATATCACCTTGTTCTTGAAGAACGCCTCCAAGTACAGGGCCGTCAGAGTGAACGGCACCATATACAGGCACTTGGGAGCGAATTTATTGATGCTCAGCGCCAGAATCGAAGCGATGATGAATATGAATATCAAGTACCAGAACTTGTGATGATCCAGAAGCAGCCTGCTGTTCAGGAAATAGATCATCAGGAAGAACATCAGCACAAGCATCAACGCGATGAAAGCGTTGCCGAGCCAGAACAGGAAACGAGGTCCGCCATAGCCCATACTATTCTCATATTCAACCTTATAGGAATCAAGTATCTGTGCTATCTCCGCGGTCACGATCTCTCCTTCCGAGACAATCAGCTGCCCGGCGCTCACAAAGCCCTGAGTCGTTGAGACCTGGGCGGAAGACTCCGAACGCACAAGCTCGGTCGTCTTGGGATCATATTCAAGATTCGGAGCGATGAAATCGTATATTCCCGCAGCCCTCAGAACTGAATCCGCATTGATGGATGGGTATTTAGCCGAGACAACGGAAAGCAGACGGTTCTTCGCCTCCGATTCCTTGAATACCTCGCTTACAGGTTTTTTCCCGGCCCTCTTGTCCTTCTGGACATACAGGACGGCGCCTGACGGATCAGCGTTATCGTCCAGACGGACACCCTCATCAGGAACGACACCATTTAAATAGATGCCGTCCATCGCGGACAATACCAAAGGACGGAGGTATGAATATCCTCCCATATCAATTCCCTCGGCCGCCTTGCGGCAATTGTCCACAATGTCCTGACGGTACCTGTAGTACGGAATCACAACTGCCTTGCTCCGGCTCCTTTCCTCCCTGATCTGTTCGTCAGTCTTCAGGATCGGGAAATCGAACTGCGCTATGAGCGTCTCGTGAGACCACGGCGAGCCTTTCCTGTAGTCATAACTGAACTTGGCGGTCCTCGGGAACATCAATGTGAGGATCACGAACAGAACGACCAGAGGAACAAGCACCCTGTAGTTTATGGAAACGCGAGGCAGTTTCATTGTTTCTTGCTATTTGAAAGGGCTTCCCGCTTCCTTGGCGATGAAACCGTAAGTCAATTTGTCTGTCAGTCGAGGGAAAAGCCTGTGAGCCAGCACGGTAACCTTTCCTAGTCCGGTAAGGATCATCTGCGACTTTCTCTTTTCCAATCCCTTGGCAAGGTAGTCGGCGCATTTCTCCGCGCTCATCAGCTTGTCCTCCTTCAGCGGAGTCTCGCCCTGAGGGCTTCCGTCGGCGGTCAACGCCGCCTTGCGGACATTGGAGTCCGTGTAGCCCGGAGCAAACACAAGCACGTTGAGGCCGTCCTTGAGGTGCTCGATGCGGATGGTGTCAAGGAAGCCTCGGATGGCGTACTTCGACGCTGAATATCCTGTCCTTGCCGGAAGGGCGGTGAACCCGGCGATCGAAACCACGCCCACGACCTGTCCCTTGCTCTGAAGCAAATACGGCAGCGCATATTTCGTACACTGCACAGTTCCCCAGAAATTCACATCCATCAGGGAGCGGATCACGCCCAGCTCCAAGTCCTTGAACATAGCCCTCATCGAGATTCCGGCATTGTTGACCAGAATGTCTATGCGGCCATATTTCCGGACGGTGCAATCTATAAGATTCCTGCAGTCATCCTCCTTGGTCACGTCAGTTCTTACGCACAGGACCTTGTCCGGATCCGGATTCACTGACGGCGCAAGTTCCCGGAGTTTGTCCAGCGACCTGGCGGCCATCACGACATCCGCTCCGGCCGACCCGAAGAGACGGGCGGAAGCCAACCCTATCCCAGAGCTGGCTCCCGTAATGATGACTACCTTATCCTTGAAATATTCAGGATGCATATAAGCCACTAATCAGCAATCAATTACATAATGGTCTTAGCGGCGATGTCATCACCGTCGTAAGCTCCGGCGTCAAGTTTCTGCTTGATCTCCTTGAAAGCGTTGAGAGTGTAAGCGATGTCTTCGTCGGTGTGGGCCGCGGTGCAGACGATTCTGAAGATGACCATGCCTTTCGGGATGACAGGATAGATGACCATCGAGCAGAAAATGCGGTAGTTCTCACGAAGATCCATCGCGATCTTGGTGGCCTGCGGCACGCCGCCTCCGTCGATGTGGATAGGAATCACGCAGGCCTGCGCCTCACCGATATCGAATCCGAGTTCCTTGAAGCCCTCCTGAAGGGTGTGGGTGACGTGCCAGCACTTTTTGCGGAGCTCGTCGCCTTCCTCTGACATGATGATTTCAAGACGCTTGATGTTTCCATAGACGAACGCCATAGGCTGGGACTTGGCGTACATCTGCGAACGCATGTTCAGACGCAGATAGTTGATGATCTTCCTCGGCCCGGCGATGAAACCTCCGATCGAGGCCATCGACTTCGCGAAAGCGCCGATGTAGAGGTCGATGCCGTCCATGCAGTGCAGTTCCTCGGAAGTTCCGCGTCCGTGCTCTCCGAGAAGGCCGAATCCGTGCGCGTCGTCGATGAATATGCGGAAGCTGTACTTCTTCTTAAGTTCGACTATCTTGTCGAGAATGCCCATCGCGCCGGTCATTCCGAACACACCCTCGGTGATGAGCAGCACTCCGCCGCCGCTCTCCTCGGCCTCCTTGCAGGCTCTGGCAAGAACCTTCTCGCAGTCGGCGATGTTGTTGTGGCGGTACTTGTACTTGCTTCCGATGTGCAGACGGATTCCGTCAAGCAGACAGGCGTGGGCCTCCGCGTCATAGACAATCACATCGTGACGGGCGGTAAGGCAGTCGATCGCGGAGACGATTCCCTGGTAGCCGAAGTTGAAGAGGAAAGCGTCCTCCTTCTTCTCGAAGTCGGCGAACATCCTCTCAAGTTTCTCGTGCAGGGCGGTGTGGCCGGAAAGCATGCGGCTTCCCATCGGATAGGCCAAGCCCCATTTCGCGGCTCCCTCGGCGTCAGCCTTGCGCACCTCCGGATGGTTGGCGAGCCCGAGGTAGTTGTTCAGGCTCCAGTTCAGAACCTCCTTTCCGTTGAAAGTCATATGAGGGCCGAGCTCGCCCTCAAGCTTCGGGTACATGTAGTAGCCGAATCCCTGGTTGAAGTATTGCCCGATAGGACCGCCTGAGTCCCTTTCGATTCTGTCAAAAATGTCAAGCATATTGTATGTGTTTTAATTATTTATGCATCAATATTAGCGTAATGGGCGTTCTCCTCGATGAACTGCCTTCTTGGAGGGACATCGTCACCCATCAGCATAGAGAATGTCCTCTCGGCCTCGGCGGCGTTGTCAATAGTGATCTTGCGCAGACGTCTCCTTGAAGGATCCATTGTGGTGTCCCAAAGCTGCTGGTCGCTCATCTCACCAAGACCTTTGTACCTCTGTACGGTCACACCCTTGTCGGAACCCTTTCCGAGACGTGCCGTGGCCTCGAACCTCTGCTCGTCTGTCCAGCAGTAAACCTCTTCCTTACCTTTCTTCACAAGATAGAGCGGAGGGGTGGCGAGATATACATAGCCGTTCTTGATGAGGTCGAACATATAGCGGAAGAAGAACGTCAGGATAAGGCAGGCGATGTGGCTTCCATCGACATCGGCATCGGTCATGATGATGACCTTGTGGTAGCGGAGCTTGCTGAGATCCATCCTCTTCTCTCCGTTCTCATCCTCCTGGGCCACGGTGACTCCAAGAGCCGTGTAGATGTTCCTGACCTCAACGCTGTCGAAAGCGCGGTCTCCGGCCGCTTTCTCCACGTTCAAAATCTTACCTCTCAACGGCAGGATGGCCTGGATTCTTCTGTCACGTCCCTGCTTGGCAGTTCCACCGGCGGAATCTCCCTCGACAAGGAAGAGCTCGCACTTCTCCGGATTCCTCTCGGAGCAGTCCGCCAGCTTGCCAGGCATTCCGGCTCCCGTCATCGCGGTCTTTCTCTGCACCATCTCACGGGCCTTGCGGGCGGCGCTGCGGGCGGTGGCGGCAAGCACGATCTTCTCAATAAGCAGCTTACCCTCCTTAGGATGCTCCTCAAGGTACTGGTCCATAGCAGCCGATGTGGCCTGTGAAACAGCCGATGTAGCCTCCGGATTGCCAAGCTTCGTCTTGGTCTGTCCCTCGAACTGAGGCTCAGCGATCTTCACAGAGACAACGGCCGTCAAACCCTCACGGAAATCCTCCGGAGCGAGGTCACCCTTGAACTTGGCGAGCAGGTTGTTCTTCTCGGCATAGTTCTTCAACGAGCGCGAAAGACCCATCTTGAAGCCCTGAAGGTGTGTTCCACCCTCGATGGTGTTGATGTTGTTGACGTATGAATATATCTTCTCGGAGAATCCGTTGTTGTACGAAAGGGCAATGTCGATAGGAATCACCTTGTCGCTCTGCACGCACACAGGCTCAGGAATGAGCTGCATCGCGCCGGCGTCAAGGTAATCAATGAATTCCTTGAGACCTTCCTTCGAATAGAAGACCTCTCCACGGTAAAGCTGCTTTCCGGTCGGCTTTGAGTTGCCGTTCTCATCGGTGACATATTCATCAACCAGCTCCCTCTCGTCGGTGATGGTGATCTTGATGCCCTTGTTCAGGTAGGCCAGCTCACGCATCCTCGCGGCAAGTGTGTCATACTTGTAAACAGTGGTCTGTGTGAATATGGTAGGGTCCGGATGGAAAGTGATGATCGTTCCGGTGTTGTCACAGTCTCCCACAATCTCGACCGGGCCGAGCGGCTTGCCCTTTGAATATTTCTGTACGAAAATATGTCCCTCGCGGTGAACCTCCGCGATCAGGCTGTCGGACAGGGCGTTCACGCAGGAAACGCCAACACCGTGAAGACCTCCGGACACCTTGTAGCTGTCCTTGTTGAACTTACCTCCGGCGTGAAGAACCGTCATCACGACCTCAAGGGCCGAGCGGTGCTCCTTAGGATGCATTCCGGTAGGGATTCCTCGTCCGTTGTCGGTCACCCTAATCGAGTTGTCGGGGAGGATGGTGACACTGATTTCGGTACAGTAACCGGCCATAGCCTCGTCGATACCGTTGTCCACAACCTCATAGACCAGATGATGGAGTCCCCTCTCCCCGATGTCGCCGATGTACATCGAAGGTCTTTTCCTCACAGCCTCCAGTCCTTCCAGCACCTGAATACTGCTTGCGGAATATTGCTCTTCCGCTTTCTTCATCTCTTCGTTCTCAATCATATTCTATCGCCTGTTTTTGTCAAGTGTATATGGTTTTCCATAAAACAGACAAATTTACAAAAAATTGAGGGCAATGCGAAATTTATTTCCACATTGCCCTCAACGGAACTACTATTCCTTAAAGACTGAGCGAGACTCCAGCGGTGACCCAAGGCCCTTTCTCCGCATAGAACGGATTCCTCTGGATGGCCTGGCAAAGCAGGTTGCCGGACTCAAGCCAAAGTTCCAGTTTTCTGTTGAACTTATAGCCGCAGTTCACTCCAAGATCCACATAACCTGGCACCCGAACCTTCACAATCTCCTCCGTGACCGTGACAGGAGACACAAGAGTCAAGTCGTCATCAGCACCAACGTTATCGAAACAGGCTTTCTGACACCGTCCCTCACGCCAAGACGATGCCTCAACTGATAATCCGGCATAAAGTCTGGAATTGATGTTGTATGTCATTCTCAAACCACCGCTATACTTCGGAAGGGCGAAGCCAAGATTGTCCGCATCCTTATCCGGGAACGAAAGGTTTCTGAACCGCAGATCCGCATCAACCTTGAAACGTCCCGTCTGAAGCCCCATCAACGCATTGGCATAGATAAGATTAGCATCCGAATATGCGACATTAGGAGAAATGGCTGACTGCACGAAGCGCCCGGATTCCATCAAAAGATTCTCATAGATTCCTACACCACCGTTCAAATCAAACCAGAACGAAGAGGAGATGCTTCCCCTCACACCGATCCTTGCATTAAGGTTCTCCACGGTGTTGTCAACAAGCGAGGTCATCAAGATATGATCCGCAGGAACAAGGAAGGATGGATTGAAATGATGGGAACGTAAGATTTGAGATGAATATGTGTTCAGACGGCTTCCACCTGTCGCGTCCGCATAAAGAGTCACACTGTTACCTGCCGCGAAGCTGACGTGCGCGTCTGGATAGACAATCTGTCCCTTGCCGCCGCTCATCTTGCGAAAAGCCAACGTGTCGGAGGCTTCATTTCTGAATATAGCCTCGAACTTCACTCCAAGATTCAAGTTCCAACGCCCTGACTTCATCCGATAGCTCGGTACCAAAGCGATACGTCCGATATTACCATCATAGAACCGACCATAGGATCCGGTCTCTCCTTCGAATCCCACAAGGAAGCTCCTACGGTTATCGAAGACCGCACCGGCAAGACCGTCCAAGACGAACCACGACTCACTCTGCCTATCTACGGTGATTCCATTCCACACGCCATCGGGAATCCTTAAAACTATCGGATCAAGATCCAAATTGTCATTGGCGATTCTTCCACGGAGCGCCACATCGTAAAGGAAATAGGATTCATCATCGCTGTTGGAACGCGCCCGGACATTGAAATCAACCGCATTGTAGGCACGCTTGACAACAGAGTCCTTTGCCGCAAGGCCATAGTACCCGATTCCGAACGACAGAATCGCCTTGTCCCAGTTATAACGGCCGTCAAAACCCGCCGAAGTCAAGGCGTCATAGCCACCAAACTTTCCGCCGGACTTCTTCATCCGGTAAAGCCCGTCCTTCAGTTCCGGACTGATCTCGTGATAGTTACCGAAATATGACCTATGGCTGGCATACACGCTCATCTGGAACGGTCCGCTTTGCTCAGGGCTGTAAACAAACTCAAACTGAGGATGGAGAGTGTAACCAGCCCCGGCCTTGAGATAAAACTGACGGCCTCTCCAGGCATCCTTTGCCGGCCTCATATTCAGCATATAAGGCTTGAAGCTGTAGGCTCCCTGGTAAGGTTTCTCGAACACCTCGTAGTCAAAGTCCAGATCGAAGCGGAGCAGCGAGTCCGGAATGTTCATCTCCAGCAAAGGCTTGTGAACCTCCGACGCGTTGCCTTGATAGGTGTTGGTGACCTCGACGGTCGGATTGAAATTCTGTCCGAATGAGGCCGCGGCGGTCATCAACATCGCCGCGGAGACCAGATATATTCTTTTCATATTCATTTCCACTACATCATAGTTTTAAGTTTCTCAAGACGCATCCTGACATTGTCGAGCACATCGTCGGACGTGCCGTCCGCAGGCTTGTAACCGTTCAGGACGCTCTCGAACGTGGCCTTTGCCTGGGCGAGATTATCCTGCTCGGCGAACGAGTCGCCAAGGGTGATGAACGCCTTCGCAAGCCAGTAACTCTGGTCGCCGGCCTTCTCGGCGAAGGCATAGACCTTCTTCTCGACGGTGTCATACTTGCCCTGGTCGCAGGCATCCTGGATTATCATATAGGCGGCCTCCGCGCCCTCTGCGGTGGACGGAGCCGAACTGAGGCTTGCGAATATCTCAAACGCGGCTTCACGCTCGTTCATCGAAAGCAACGACTTGGCCTTGAAATAGTCAGCCTCACGGATCTCGGCGGCCGTGCTCTTTCCGTCAGCCTTCACCTTGTCGGCGCAGGACTTCGCCGAAGCCCAGTCTCCCGCCTTGTAAGCCGAACGCATCATCCCGACCCTTGCCGTGTGCCTGTTGTTCTCAATCTTAGCGTCTTCAAGGAGGG
>CAVKYA010000062.1:0-1731 GCA_963660255.1 Bacteroidaceae bacterium
AGCTGATTGACGCTGTGATGCACCGTCAGGTGAAGTCCGGCGGACTGCCTATCGATGTGGGCGCTGTCGTCCAGAACGTCGCCACGGCACTTGCCGTCTATGACGCTGTTCAGAAGAACAAGCCGTTGATTGACAACTCGGTGACCGTGACCGGTGAGTGTTTTCCTAAGCAGGCCAACCTGCTTGTCAGGGTCGGTACTCCACTTCGTTACATCATCGACTATCTCGGAGGTGTTCCAGAGAATGCCGCGAAGATCATCAGTGGTGGCCCTATGATGGGTAAGGCGATCGCCAATCTCGACGCAGCCACCCTCAAGGGAACCGGTGCACTACTCTTCCTCACCGAGGAGCAGACCAAGAGGCATCCGGAAGGCCATTGCATCCGCTGCGGAAAATGCGCCGATGCTTGTCCTATGGGTCTGGAGCCGTTCCTGCTCTACCGTCTCGCGAAGGCCGGGAACACGGACGAGCTTGAGGCCAACGCCGTTCAGGACTGCATCCAGTGCGGATGTTGTCTTTACACCTGTCCTTCTTACATCCCGCTGCTGGACATCATCAGTATGGCGAGAGGTCAGATTATGGGAATAATGAGAGCTCGCGCCGCAGCCGCAAAGGCCGCCGCAGAAGCCGCAAAAGCAAAAACTGTTTAAGAATATGGAAAGATTGTTGGTTTCACCGTCTCCACACCTTCATTCCAAGACCACGACTCCGGTCTTGATGAGGGATGTCGTGATCGCCTTGATTCCAGCCGTTGTGGTTTCGGTCGTGTTCTACGGCCTTGCCGAACTGCTGGTTCTGGCTGTCAGCGTCATCTCCTGCGTGGCGTTGGAGTATTTGATCACTAAATATCTGCTTAAGGCACCGTCCACAGTCGGAGACTGGTCAGCCGCCGTTACAGGTATCCTGCTGGCCCTCAACCTGCCTGCCACGACCCCTTGGTGGGTTGTGTTCCTCGGTGCGGTCGTCGCCATCGGAATCGCCAAGATGACTTTCGGCGGTCTCGGACAGAATGTCTTCAATCCGGCTCTTGTCGGCCGTGTGTTCCTGCTGATCTCGTTCCCGACCTATATGACCAACTGGACGATTCCGGGAGGTCTTTTCGGAGCTGACGCGGTTACCGGAGCGACTCCTCTCGGCATCATCAACGAGGGACTTATGAAAGGCGCTTCCGCAGCCGACCTGATCGCGCAGAACGGCCTTTCATATTCACAGATGCTCTTCGCCAACATCGGTGGATCGGCCGGAGAGGCGAGCGCCATCGCTATTCTGATCGGATTCATCTATCTGCTTGCCCGCAAGGTCATCAAGCCGTGGATCACCCTTTCCATCCTTGGAACCGTGGCCGCTGTCTCCTGCATCTTTTGGCTGGCTGATCCTACCCAGTTCACCGATCCTGTATTCAACCTCCTCACCGGTGGTCTTCTCCTTGGTTCCTGCTTTATGGCGACGGACTATGTGACCTCTCCGATGAGCACGAAAGGCGGCATCATCTTCGGCGTCGGTATTGGATTCATCACCTTGATGATCAGGTATTTCGGCTCTTATCCAGAAGGAATGAGCTTCGCTATTCTTATAATGAACTCGACGGTTCCGCTTCTGAACAAGTGGTTCCATCAGAAAAAATACGGGAGGGCATAGGTTATGGCTGTAAAATCAAATCTCACCACTATGGTGGTCTGCCTGACGGTTGTCAGCCTCGTCTGCTCCGCTCTTCTTGGCGGAATGTACGCC